>CAJFOO010000016.1 GCA_904397205.1 uncultured Clostridia bacterium | reverse complement strand
TACTGTATTAAAACATCCGCAGATGCCCTAACCATATCCAGAGCTTTGATTGCTCATTCTCACACTTGCGTGTTTTGCCGCCCTTTTCCGAGCGCGGCTCCTCGTTTCCTCATCCGAGTACGTCTCAAATGATTACGGGTTCCTTCTTCAAACATCTTGTTCGCTGCTGTTTAATTTTCAAGGTCCTGTGCGCTTTTTGGAATGTTCCGTTTTTGTAGCGCCTATATAGCATATCAAATTCCCATAGTAATGTCAACCCTTTTTTTCAAAATTTTTCATTTTTTTGTCGAAGAGGAATTTCCTTTATTTTTTGCACATAATACTGTAGTGCTATGCGCAAAATGTGTCATTTATTTCCGAAAAGAAAATCCAACCGGAAAATACCCCCATGCAAAGAGGTGAAAACCATGGAACAAAAACGGAAAAGAAAAGAACAATGGAAATATATTTTAGGAATCCTTTTAGTGCTGGCGGTCAATGCGGCAGTGATCACCTTCCTGACAGTATACCAGCAGACAGCGCAGCAAGCTGCGGTTGAAACCCTGGTAAAAGTCGGTTCCCAAGGGGAGGAAGTGCGGGCTGTACAAACCAAGTTAAAAGAACTTGGCTATACCGTAGGCAATGTGGACGGCATTTTTGGAAGCCAAACCAAAGCCGCCGTAATTGCTTTTCAAAAGGATCACGGCCTTTCGCCTGACGGAATCGCCGGGGAAAAAACTCTGGCGGCCCTGGGGATTACCGGCAGCGCGTCTTCTGACATAGATCTTTCCCCCATTGGCAATTTCAGCAGCAGCGACATCAGCCTGCTGGCGCGGATTATCTCTGCTGAAGCGAGGGGCGAGCCCTATGTGGGACAAGTTGCCGTTGGGGCGGTCATTCTAAACCGGATTGAACACCCGTCTTTCCCCAATACGCTGGCCGGGGTGATCTACCAGCCGGGAGCGTTTTCCTGTCTGAATGACGGCGGTATCAATGCGGAGGTGGCAGAATCGGCTTACCGCGCGGCCCGCGACGCCATCAATGGACAAGATCCCTCCGGCGGGGCTATCTACTATTATAACCCTGCCAAATCTACCAACCAATGGATTTTTTCCCGCGAGGTAATCACCACCATTGGCAGCCACCGGTTCGCCGTATAAACAATAAAAGGGTACGCCTGCAAAAAGCAGAGGTACCCTTTTTTATATAGATTTAATAACAGATTACTTCAGATTCCACGGTTTGTATTACTTCTTGTGGCACATTTTTCATCTCCAGTGTGAACACTTGGTTAAGCCTGGGGTTAAAGATACCTAATTTTGTTATCCCTTTAAATTCAGATTTTCCAGAATGTTGTCCCATAATCCAATACATTAATAACTGCAACGTGTGTTTACTTGTTAGTTTAGATTTAGAGACTTTGAAATCCCATAATGTATCTGCTGTTAAATAATCCCCATCCCCCGCATCTACTATTTTTGTGTATCCGTTAGGCTCAAAAGTAAATCCATCCTTTGTTATAGGGCCATATTCCTCCCAAAAATTCATGCTTCTTTCAACCATAATCCGGATATTTCGGATAGTATCTGAATCTGGGTTTATATCCTCTGTTCCTGCTGACATCATAGCAGCCATTGGATTTCGATACCAAACATCAAAACCTACTAATTTACACACATAAATAATGGAATTTTCATCAAGCCCTTTTATTTCTTTAAGATATTTTTGTGCTTTCTTTTCAGCACCTGCCAATTTTGCTCCTTGTAAGGATATAGCAAAAGCCTCTATAGGCTCAGAACCCATCATATAGCGAGTAAGATAATCCACTGCCATGCCAATGGTAGATGCACTTATATTTTCTTCTTCACTGAGTATATTACCATCCTGTATTTCTCTAACAGTAAATTGAGAAGGCTTGATATAACCCCCTCTTGGCTGCTTAATTTGCTTAATTCTTGCAGTAACTGAACTCATTAACTTCCTTTTCACCCTTTTCAATCATTTTTACAATTTCTATGCCTGGGAAGAAGCCGCTGCCGTTTCACTTCCCGTAGTTCCTTCTGAGCCGGATGGGCTAGAGGCTCCCGCCCCGCTTGTCTCCAAATCCGAAGCGGTAGCGACAAAATCCCATGCGCCTTCGCTGCCGGACCCGCTCTCCGTTCCCGAAGCCGCCGAGGACACAGCAGACGAAGCGGACGAAGAAACACTGCTGGATGCAGGATCCACGGTAGAACCGTTGCCGCGGAATTCCTTGAACATCTGCTGGGCCCGGATCGATTGGTTCGTGTGTTCCTCATCGGTGTTGGTATCGTGGTATACCATCAAATATTTGCCGCTGTCAGAAAGATAGGCGTTGGACGATTCAATCTCCGTCTCCCCTATGGTAAATTTCCCGTTCTCGCGTACCTCCTGGAGGATCCTCTGGGCTTCTGTATTCAGGTTTTCGGTATCAAATTCATACAGCTCCACCTGTACGGAGCTGTCGTTGAACAAGAACTGATACATCCTTCCCTCTTTCGCCCCAATCAGATCGGCCAGCATATCGTGCGGTGTGCCGCCAATTAATCCATTGCCCTCCATATACCGGCAAAGCCCGTCCAGTGTATCCGGCACCTCGCTTTGCGCCATGGACGAAGCGGAGAGGGTATTCGTTGTTTCCGTCCCGGAATTATTGCTGCACGCACTCACACTCAGCGCCAGCACAGCAGCCAGAGCAGTAACTCCGCCGGCAACCAGGATTTTTTTCAATTTCATCGGTGGATAACCCCTTCCCCGTAGACATCATTTTTATATCGATCCATTATACCACAAACTACGACGGATTGCAATAGCCCGGCAAAAAACCTTCCTCCGCTCCGAGGGATATTATGCCCCGCTCTGAAGCTGTACAGCCGAATCCCAATCGGTGTAGGGCTGATCCATGGGGATCGTCACCTCCAGGCCCGGGATCGTCAGGGGCTGGTCACCCTCCATGCAGTAGTAAATCTCCAGGGAAGCGGGATCCCCACCTGCGGCTGTATCCACAAAATTCTGCTGCAATGTGGCCTTGATGCTGTCGAGGATCGTCTGGGCAAGCTGATCCACGCCGAACATATGGAATTCCTCCTTCTGCGGCTCCGGCGGCCCGGTAAACAGCGCCGACTGCCGGCTGAAGGAGACCGTCATGCCGCCGCTGCCCGTGGTGACCGCATCGGCCAGGGTCAAATCCCAGCCGGTGGTTTCGGCAATGCCCTGGATCAGCACCTCAGGGGTCAGTTCACCGGTATACTCCAGCGGGTATTCCTGCTGGCTTCCTTCCATACCGATATACAGCACCGCCGTCTGCGTCACACCCGGATCCCCGCTTTCACTTCCCTGAGACGGATTTTCCCCTGTACCGGCCGGGCGGCTTTCTTCGCTGGAAACCGCCTGGCTTGCCTCCCCGCTGCTTGCCGGAATATGCAGCGTCTCGTCTTGCCCGCACCCGGCCAGCGCCAGCGAAACCCCCGCCGCGGCCAAAACGGCCAGCAGCGCGGGATATTTTTTCTTTCTCATACAAAACACCTCTTTTTCTTTCCGGTTTCTCCCCTGAGTATAGCACATCCAACCGGGATTTTCCAGCCAAACCGGAAAAAAGCCGTTATGCATCCCCGCCCTTCCCAAGCGCTTTCCCATGCTGGATAGGGATGCCGATATGCCCAATGCCTAAAATCGCGGCAGACAGCCCCATCCACACCACCTTCCCATACACGCCCAGCAGGAAAAACGCCAGCACGGGCAATACCGCACCCGCATAAGGGATACCCAAAAAACGGCCGTAAAAATCGTCCCGTTCCAGGATGCGCAGGATACGGTTTTCTTTTTCGGGTGCATCCCCCTCTTTGGGCATATGCCTTGCCCACAGCAAGTTTGGGATAAACAGCAGAAGAAGGAAGATCAAGCCGGTATACGAAAAACCCAAATGCCCCATCGGTTCCCTCCTTGTGTTTGGCACCTTCCCGCGAGGGGAAACAAAAAAAGCCCGGATCTTTTGGTAAGATCCAGGCTTTTCCTTTCTGGTGACCCGAACGGGATTCGAACCCGTGAACCCGCCGTGAAAGGGCGGTGTCTTAACCGCTTGACGATCGGGCCAGATGGTAGCGGTAAATGGACTTGAACCATCGACACTCCGGGTATGAACCGAATGCTCTAGCCAGCTGAGCTATACCGCCATGTCCATTTTCCATCAACAGGAAGCGTATATCATTATATTACATGCAAAAAGGTTTGTCAACACTTTTTTCAAAAATTTTTCAGGAAATGGAAAAAGGCCTTTGCCATCCGGCAAAAAGGACCAATCCCGCCAAAGGACGACAGCCCATGTGCGGGGAATGGCCTATGCCTTATTGTAAGTAAAAATCAATAATCGGAAGAATACATCGAATAGTTGGGGGCTTCCTTGGTGATCTGGATATCGTGGGGATGGCTTTCCTTCAGGCCCGCCCCGGTGATCCGGACAAACTGCGCCTTTTCATGGAGCTCAGCAATGGTAGCGCATCCGGTATACCCCATGCCGGCGCGCAGGCCGCCCATCATCTGGAAGATCGTATCCGAAAGCGGCCCTTTATACGGCACGCGGCCTTCGACCCCTTCGGGCACCAGCTTCTTGGCGTCCCCCTGGAAGTACCGGTCGCCGCTGCCCTTCCCCATAGCCGCCAGGCTGCCCATACCGCGGTACACCTTGAACTGACGGCCCTGGTACAATTCGGTTTCGCCCGGCGATTCCCGGCAGCCAGCGACCAAAGAACCGACCATCACGACGCTCGCGCCGGCAGCCAGCGCCTTAACGATGTCGCCGGAATATTTGATGCCGCCGTCGGCAATCACGGGCACGCCGTGACGGGCCCCCTCGCAGGCCGCGTCATAAATGGCGGAAACCTGCGGCACACCGATGCCGGCCACCACGCGGGTGGTGCAGATGGAACCCGGCCCGATGCCTACCTTGACGCAGTCCGCCCCGGCGTCGATAAGAGCCTTTGTCCCCTCCGCAGTGGCGATATTTCCCGCAATGACCTGCAAATCCGGGTACGCTTTCTTGATTTTGCGCACGGCTTCAATCACGCCGCTGTTGTGCCCGTGAGCGGAATCCAGGCTCACTACGTCCACCTGCGATTCCACCAGTGCGGCCACACGGTCCAGCACGTCCGGGGTGGCTCCCACCGCCGCACCGCACAACAGGCGGCCGTCGTCGTCGCGGGCAGAGTTCGGGTACTGGATCGCCTTTTCAATATCCTTGATGGTAATCAGGCCCTTAAGGAAGCCGTCCTTGTCCACAATCGGCAGCTTTTCAATACGGTACTTGCGCAGGATCTCCTGTGCCTGTGCCAGGGTTGTCCCTACGGGTGCAGTGATCAGCCGCTCGTGTGTCATCACGTTGGAAATGGGCTGTTCAAAATCCTGCTCTGTCATAAAGCGCATGTCGCGGTTGGTGATGATCCCAACCAGACGGCCATCCTCGCAAATCGGTACGCCGGAAATCTTGTAACGGCCCATGATGGCGTTGGCTTCCCGGACCGTACAGCTTGGGGACAGGAAAAACGGGTTGACAATGACGCCGTTTTCGGAGCGTTTGACGCGGTCCACCAGATCCGCCTGCGCTTCGATGGACATGTTTTTATGGATGATCCCAATGCCGCCTTCCCGGGCGATAGCGATAGCCATGGTATCCTCCGTGACAGTATCCATCGCGGCGGTCATCAAAGGGGTGTTGAGACGGATTTTCTTGGTCAGGCAAGTGGAAACATCCACCTCCTTAGGCAAGACGTTTGATTCAGCCGGGATCAACAGCACGTCGTCAAACGTCAGCCCTTCCTTGACAAACTTCTCGGCATAATTGGTTTGTAACATTCGTATCCTCCTTTTCTCGCCGCCCCTCCGACGGCTCTTCTGCTCCACAAAATTGATTCTTTACATTATAACACCGCGCCGGCCGGGGTTCAACCGTTTGCGCCAAATTTTTTAGGGTTCTTTACGCATATTCCCCCCGGCAGGCAAAGCTCGGCCCTGCGGCGGTTTCCCCTTGCAGGATAAATCCCTGTGCGGTCTCCTCACCATACACCCGGAGCGTATCCCCCCACCGGCTCTCCGCCAGATAATTCATCCAGAGGGCCTTGCAGCGTTTGGGCGCAGGGCTGCCCTGCGCCTGGGGGTTATAACCGCGGTAGCTCGGGAGCATGTCCAGCGCGATGCGCGCATAGCTGTAGTTGGCCACATGCCCGTTAAAATCCAGGTCGGAATACTGCACCGTATATTCGCCCAAAAGCGGCAGGCCGCGCGGGATCTTGATGCGTCCCAGACGCACCTCGCTTGTCCCGCGGTAGGACGTAACGTCAATCTGCAAATCATCCAGCACGGCCGGGTTGAGGATTTTCCTCTGGGTCATATCGGCCAGCACCCAGGATTCCATCATATCCACGAGCTTTTCCTGCCCGCGCCACATTTCAAACTGCCGGTAATACTGGGCGCCAATCACCCCCCGGGGGCATACGGCAATCTCCACATCCTCCCCCTCCCCGGGCAGACACGAGATCGCCGTTTGCAGCCGCATCAGCAAAAAGGCCATATCCCGGCGTATGAGTTCGGCATGATTGAGCCCAAACAGGCCCATATGCTGGTCCGAGGCTTCCTGACACCATGCCAGCATCGTGGGGATCCGCAGCCGTCCGCAGGCGTCCACGTCATAGCTGGAAATATGTACCGGCCGGCGGTACTCCTTCATGATCCGCATGGCTCTCCCTCCCTGCCGGCGGTTAGCGGATAACCTCCGCGCCGATATACGGGCGCAATACTTCCGGCACGGCAACGCTCCCGTCTTCCTGCTGGTAATTTTCCAAAATGGCCGCTACCGTGCGCCCAATCGCAACGCCGGAACCGTTGAGCGTATGCACAAAGCGGGACTTATCCTGTACGTTCTCCTTGAAGCGGATTGCTGCGCGGCGGGCCTGGAAATCCTCAAAGTTCGAGCAGGAAGAAATCTCCACATACCGCCCGTAGGAAGGCATCCACACCTCAATATCGTAGGTTTTGGCCGAGGAAAAGCCCAGATCGCCCGTACACAGGCATACCACGCGGTACGGAAGCCCAAGCTGCTGCAAGACATATTCGGCGTCGGCGGTAAGGGCTTCCAGCTCGTCGTAGGAATGGTCGGGATGGACAAATTTCACCAGCTCCACCTTATTGAACTGGTGCTGGCGGATCAGCCCGCGGGTATCGCGGCCGGCAGACCCGGCCTCTGCACGAAAGCAGGCGGAATAGGCGCAGTATTTGAGCGGCAGCTTGGCGCCTTCCAGGATATCCCCGCGGTACATGTTGGTGACGGGGACTTCCGCGGTGGGGATTAAAAAATAATCCTCGTTGGAAACCTTGGTGGCCAGGCGGAATGCATCCTCCTCAAATTTCGGGAGCTGGCCGGTACCGGTCATCGAGGCGCGGTTGACGATAAACGGCGGCAGCACCTCCGTATAGCCCCGTTCCCCGTGGGTATTCAGATAAAAATTGACGACGGCGCGTTCCAGGCGTGCGCCCAGCCCTTTATAAAAATGGAAACGCGCGCCGGTGACTTTGGCGGCGGTTTCCGGATCCAGGATGTCGAGATCCTTGCCAATGTCCCAGTGTGCTTTCGGTTCAAACCCAAAGGCAGGCGGATTGCCCCAGCGGCGCACCTCCTGGTTTTCGGTGTCGTCCCTGCCTGCCGGCACGCTCTCATGCGCGATGTTGGGCAGCGAAAGCAGCAGATCCTTCTGCTGTTCTTCCAGGGCCGCAAGCTGTGCATCCTGCCCCTTGATTTCGTCCGAGAGCGCCTTGAGACGGGCCATCAGCGCCGAAACATCCCCGCCCTCTTTTTTCACCTGGGGAATTTTCTTGCTGTCGGCATTCTGTTCCGCCTTCATCGCGTCGGCCTTCTGGATGATCTCCCGGCGATCCTCGTCGATTTGCAGCATCTTGTCCACAATGGCGTCTGCGTCCATCCCGCGGGCCTTCATAGCCTGCTTTACCCGTTCCGGGTTGGAACGGACCTCTTTGATATCCAACATAATTCAAACCCTCCTGTTACTGATCCAAATGCAATACCCGCATCAATTCGGATAAGTCTTCCTCTCCATAAAATTCAATTTGCAGCGTGCCCTTTTTTTCCGTCCCCTGCACCTGTACCTTGCGGCCCAAATGATCGTGCAGGGCCAGCTCTACCTCCTGGAAATACGGGATGCGGGATTTTTTCGGCTTTTGCAGGGCGTCCTGCGCCGATTTTTTTGCCATGCGCTCCACTTCCCGCACCGAAAGCTGTTTTTCGGCTGCGAGCTTCGCGGCGGCAAGCATCTCTTTTTCATCCGAAAAGCCCAGCAAAGCGCGGGCATGTCCGGCGGAAATACGGCCTTCCTCCAGCAGCAGCCGCACGGGGGCGGGCAGATGCAGCAGGCGCAGGGCATTGGTGACAGCCGGGCGGGATTTGCCCACGGTTTTGGAAACCTCGTCCTGCGTCATGCCGTACGTCTCGATCAGCGTCTGATAGCCCAGCGCCTCTTCCAAAGGGGTGAGATCCTCCCGCTGGAGGTTTTCAATCAGGGCGAGCTCCATGACTTCCCCATCGCTGAGTTCCCGCACCATGGCCGGGATATCCGCCACGCCGGCCATACGGGCCGCCCGCCAGCGGCGTTCCCCGGCCACGATCTGGTACCCGCCGTCGAACAGCGGGCGCACCACAATGGGCTGCAAGACCCCGTGCTGCGCAATGGAATCCGCCAGTTCCGCCAGGGCTTCTTCCTGGAAATCCTTTCTCGGCTGGGATCGGTTGGGTTCCACCTCGTGTACCTTGAGCATCACGACGGAATTTTTATCCTCGGTATCGTTTTCCGCAAAGATGGAATCGAGCCCTTTCCCCAGCCCGCTTTTCTTTAAGGCCATATCTTCTCCCCTTTCTGGTCTCACAAGCCCCGGCGGATAATTTCTTCCGCCAGGCTGTCGTATGCCTCCGCCCCTTTGGAAGCCCCGTCATAATACTGGATCGGCTTTCCAAAGCTGGGGGCCTCCGATAACCGCACCGTCCGGGGGATCACCGTACCGAACACCTTCTGCGGGAAATACTTCTTGACTTCCTCCACCACCTGCTGGGTCAGATTCAGCCGCCCGTCATACATGGTGAGCAAAACCCCTTCCAAATCCAGATGGCTGTTGTACTGGCGTTTGACACGGCGCACGGTATTCATCAGCTGCGAAAGCCCTTCGAGCGCATAATATTCACACTGGATGGGCACCAGGATGGTATCCGCGGCGCAAAGGGCATTGGTGGTGATAATCCCCAGCGAAGGCGGGCAGTCGATCAGGATGTAATCGTAGGATTCCCGCAGCGGGGCCAAAGCATTCTTCAAAATGGATTCCCGGTGGTCAAAATCGATGAGTTCAATCTCAGCGCCGGCCAGATCCATATTGGAAGGCAGGAGATCCAGGTTTTCAAACGGCGTGTCCATTTTGATCTGGTTTGCGGACCGGCTGCCGATCAGCACATCGTATACCGAAGCCTCCAATGTGCGCCGGTCCACCCCCAAGCCGCTGGAGGAATTCCCCTGGGGATCCACGTCTACCAGCAGGGTTTTTTTCTTCCTGCATCCCAAGGCGGCGGCCAAATTCACAGAGGTGGTTGTTTTGCCGACCCCTCCCTTTTGGTTTGTAATGGCGATGATTTTTCCCACAGACACAATCCTCCTTGCATTGCCGAAACCCTTGTTTTGCGTTCCTTTCCCCTGCCAGGCAGACAGTGTCTGCGACGGGCGGGAGCCTATACACAGTTAGGCAATAAAACCAGGTTGCACACCTGCATTTATGGCTTTCTGCGGTTTATTATACCATTCTTTTTTGGGAAAAGAAAGGTGTTTTCCGTTTTTTCTTTGCAGAACGTTTCACGTGAAACAATGCCTGGATGCTTTCCCAAATAAAAACGGGGAAGGTTACCCTCCTTCCCCGTATAGCATACCGACAGAAAATATGTTTACTGCGCGCGGCGCATGGGCTGGATTTTGGGAATCCGCACCACACATTCAATGTAATCTTCGGTTTCCTTGCGTTCGCTGCACGCGTCGATCCCCGATTTTTTCATCAGGTCAATGGCATGGTTGATGGTATTCATAAAAATGCGGATATCCTTGACCACAAACGTCGTCCGGTTCGCTTTTACGGTTTCCGGCAGGGGCGGGGTCAGGATCTTTTCGATCAGCTCGTCCGTCTGGTGTACGTTGAGCCCTTTGGCAATGATCAAATCCAAAGTCTGCGCACGGGTTTCTTCGTCACTGATCCGCAAAAGCGCGCGGGCATGGCGTTCAGTCAGGCCGGCATCCGTAATTTTCCTGCGTTCCTCGGGCCCCAGCCGCAGCAGGCGCATCTTATTGGCCAGCGTGGATTGGCTCTTGCCCAAGCGCATGGCCGCTTCCTCCTGGGTTACCCCCCATTCGGCAATCAGCCGCTGGATGCCTTCGGCTTCTTCAAAGAGCTGCAAATCCTGCCGCTGCAGGTTCTCCAGCATGGCAAAGATAGCCGACTGCTTTTCATCGCAGTCGCTCACAATGCAGGGTACTGTCTTAAAGCCCGCAATCCGGCAGGCGCGCAGGCGCCGTTCACCGGCAATCAGCTCATAGCCAAACCCATTGCGGCGCACCAGGATCGGCTGGAGCAGCCCGTTGGCCTGGATGCTGGCGGAAAGGCTGTCGAGTTCGGCCTGGGAAAAGATCCGCCGCGGCTGGGACGGGTTCGGGGTAATTTTATCGATGGGGATTTCCACAATTTTTCTTCGTTCCTGATTCAGTAAAAGCATAATAAACCTCCTATCCCTTTTTTGTTCCCTCTTTTTGCGTTGCGCAAAAGGATTTCCGGTATAAAACAGGGTTTTTTGCTTCCTTTTTTACCTTACCATATATTTCCTGAAAAAGTTGTCATATTTCCAGCGCGTCCAGCCGACAAAAAATCCGTGGAACTGCTTCCACGGAATCCAACAGGGTTTATAACGGTTTTTTGGCGATTTTCGATCCATGCCGGGGATATTCCCCCGAAAGCCCCTTCGTGCGCTGGCATACCACCAGGATCCTCTGGCTGCCGTCGAGGAGCATCAGCTTTTTGCTCTCCACCAGCTCGCAGCCCAGCTCCTGGATCGCTTTGTGCGCCTGTTCGATTTCCTCCTGCGCGCCAGGCCCTTTCATGGCCACAAATACGCCCCCCATGCGAACAAACGGCATGCAGTATTCACACAGCACATT
Organism: uncultured Clostridia bacterium; assembly: GCA_904397205.1. GTDB lineage: Bacteria > Bacillota > Clostridia > Oscillospirales > Acutalibacteraceae > UMGS1071. The sequence goes on along the minus strand of CAJFOO010000016.1, from coordinate 28,775 downwards.
CAGCGGGGCCACCGCCCGGGAAACCGCGAGATCGAATTTCATGCGGTACGCTTTCTCTCGCCCGGCTTCCTCCGCGCGGGCATGGACTGCGTCCGCCGTAATGCGGATTTTTTTGCATACCTCCTGCAAAAAGTCCAGGCGTTTCTGCTGGCTGTCGAGGAGGGTCATCTGCAAATCCTCGCGTGCAATCCGCAGCGGGATCCCCGGGAATCCCGCGCCCGTCCCCACGTCAATCACCCTGGCCCCGCGCTTCAGCTCCACCGCGGTCAGCACCGTAAGGCTGTCAGCAAAGTGCTTAATGACCACGTCGCGCGGCTCTGTGATAGCGGTCAGGTTCATTTTTTTATTCCAGTCGAGCAGCAGCTTCATATATTTCTGGAATGCGTCCGTCTGGGCCGGGAACAGCTCCACCCCCAAAGCGTTGGCCGCCCCCCGCAAAAACCCTTCAATGTTCTCCATTCTCTCCTCCTGCATCGTGTCCTTTTTTTTCAATAGTCTGCCTCTCCTGAAGAAGCAGGGTTTTGATTTTTTCTTTTTCGCGCCGCTCCCGGCGTTTCATTACCACAAAATTAAGTTCCCCGCCAAGGATAAAAATCATGCCGGTAATATACAGCCACAGCATCAGCACGATGATGGCCCCCAGCGATCCGTATAGGAAGGAATACCGTGCCATATCGGATACATAAAACGAAAACCCGGCCGATACTACCATCCAAGTGACCGTGCTGAACACTGCACCGGGCAGGGCGCTGGAAAAACGCAGCTTACGGTTGGGAGTAAAGCGGTACAGCAGGATCAGCACGCCCCAGATAGGCAGAATCAGGATAGTAAACCGCAGCAGGTTAATCAGCCACTGGAAGCCTTCGATCTGCGGAAAAATGCCAATCAGAAGCTGGACAATATACCCGCCGGCCAACAGAATGAGCATACTGAGCAAAATCAGCACCAAAAAGACAATGGAAAAGAAAAACGAAATGATAAACTTCTTGACGGGATGCCGGTCTTTGTGCACATCATATGCCTTATTGAGCGACCGCATCAGCGACCGCATGGCCGAAGAAGCAAAATAGATGCTCAGCACCAGCCCCATATACATCAGGGTGGGACTTTGCATACTTTGGACATAGTCCAGATAGCTCCGCACAAGGTTCATAATATCCTCGGGAATCAGGCGTGCGATCTCCTGGGAAAATTCGGTCATATCAAAATTGAGCAGGCCGATAAGCGAACTGCCGAAGATGATCAGCGGCAAAAAACAAAACAGAAGATAATACGCCAGCTCGGCAGCCATACCAAAAATATTGTGGCGGAAGCTGCGCCGGACAATCTCCCATACCGATCCCAAAAATGCATTTTTCTGTATCCGTTCCTTGAGCGCCGTCAGACGGCGGGTATTTTTCAATGGCGTCTCCCCTTTCTGCGACAATCGTCTTTGTCCGGTAGTCTGCCCATTTTACGGGGAATTTGCCGTATGATTTTGTTTGGCCAAAAAGATCAGCAAAACGGAAATATCTGCCGGGCTTACGCCGGAGATGCGCGAAGCCTGCCCGATATTCTGCGGGCGCACCCGCTCGAGCTTTTCTCTCGCTTCCAGCCGTAAGCCGGAAATCTCACCGTAGCATAAATCCTTTGGCAGCACGCGCTGTTCGAGGCGGCGCATCTCGGCAATATCCGCGAGCTGCCGCTGGATATACCCGGCGTATTTGGTTTCGATTTCCACATTTTCCAGCACCGCTTCCGGCAAATCCGGGCGGGCAGGATCAAACGGCGCGAGATCCGCATACCCTACCTGCGGCCGTTTTAACAAGTCCACCAGCCGTACCCCGGTGGCAATCGGTGATGTTTCACGTGAAACCAACATCCGGTTGATCTCGTCCGTCGGCGGAATCACTGTCTTTTGGATCCGTTTTTTCTCCTGCTCAATCTGCTCTTGTTTCTGCAAAAACCGCTGCCAGCGCACATCCGGAATCAGCCCCAGCTCCCGCCCCAGCGGGGTCAGGCGCAAGTCGGCGTTATCCTGCCGCAGGACCAGCCGGTATTCCGAGCGGGAAGTCATCATGCGGTAAGGATCCATAACCCCTTTGGTGATCAGATCGTCTACCAGCGTACCAATATAGGAGGACGCACGATCGAGAATGAAGGGTGGTTTCCCCTGGATCTTCCGTGCGGCGTTGACCCCCGCCACAAATCCCTGTGCCGCCGCCTCCTCGTACCCGGAGCTTCCATTGAACTGTCCCGCTCCATATAAGCCGGGGAGTTCCGGGAATTCCAGTGTAGCGTCCAGCTGCAGGGGATCCACACAGTCGTATTCAATGGCGTAGGCGCAGCGCATCATCTCCACCTGCTCCATCCCCTCCACCGAACGGTAAAACGCCAGTTGCACCTCCTCCGGCAGCGAGGAAGACATCCCCTGCAAATACATCTCCTCGGTATCCAGACCGCACGGCTCAATGAACACCTGATGGCGGGGCTTATCGGCAAACCGGACGATCTTATCCTCCAGGCTGGGACAGTAACGCGGGCCGATCCCTTCGATCTGGCCGCTGTACAAGGGGGATCGGTGAATATTTTCCTCAATAATCCGCTTGGTTTCCTCGTTGGTCCAGGCCACAAAACAGGAAGCTTTATTTTGCAGCGGATCCAAGGTATCATACGAAAATGGGATGACTGGCTCGTCGCCCTTTTGTTCTTCCAGGCGGGAAAAATCGATGCTGGAACGCAGCACACGGGCAGGGGTGCCGGTTTTAAAACGGCGCAGGCGCAGGCCCAGCTTGCGCAGCGGTTCGCTCAAAAACGACGACGGGAACAAACCGTCCGGGCCGCTGTCGTAGCTGACTTCCCCCACATAGATACGCCCGCCCAAAAAGGTGCCCGTGGCCAGGATCACGGCCTTTGCCGTGTATTCCGCCTGCATCCGGGTAATGACCTTCCACTTTCCTTCCTCGCTGGGATACAGATCCAGGATTTCCGCCTGCTTGAGCTGGAGACCCGGCTGCTGTTCCAGCGTATGCTTCATAATTTTGCTGTATTCCCGCCGGTCGATCTGCGCGCGCAAAGAATGCACGGCCGGGCCTTTCCCCAGGTTGAGCATGCGGCTTTGAATGGTAGCAGCATCCGCCGTGCGGCCCATCTCACCGCCCAGCGCGTCGATCTCCCGCACCAGATGGCCTTTCGCTGTACCGCCAATCGAAGGGTTGCAGGGGCAGTTGCCGACTGCGTCCATATTGATGGTAAACACGACTGTCCGGCATCCCAGCCGGGCGCTGGCCAGCGCAGCTTCTATCCCTGCGTGCCCGGCGCCAATCACGGCCACATCCCACTCGCCTGCGTCATAATTCAAAACCATACCCTCCCCCATTTTCTGATTTGCTATGTTTTTATTCTACTATATTTTATTCTGCTTGTAAAGAAAGCAAAAAAATTGACCTTGAGAACAAGGTCGATTTTAAATATATTTTATTAATTTACTAAAGTAACCACCACAATTTCCGGCCGGTTGTTCACCCGGAAGGGGAATACACTGTTGCCAATCCCCCGGCTGACCACCATATGGGTATCTCCCTCGGTATACAATCCCGCGTCGTATTCCGGGAACAAGCCCTGTCCCGGCGCGATCAGCCCGCCAACAAACGGCAGCCGGATCTGCCCGCCGTGCGCATGGCCGCTCAGTACCAGATCCACCCCCGCCTGTACATATACCGAAAAGAATTCCGGCCGGTGGGCCAGCAGGATGGTATACCCATCGCCCGCCTGCGCCAGATCGGAAAGCTGCTCTGCCAGCACCGACTCTTCCTCCCCGGCAAAAAAGCCCGGATCATGGAGCCCCCACAGCGCAATGGTCTCCCCTTCGCGTTCCAGTTCCACCCGTTCCTTCTCCAGCACCGTCACCCCGGCCGATTCTAACCCCTGCTTCAACGCCCCATATCCGGATATCCTGGCCTCATGGTTGCCGGTAACATAATAGGTCGGCGCAATCTGTACCGCCTGCTCTGCAAAGGCGACAGCCACATCGATCCGGGTGCGGCGGGAATCGACCAGATCCCCTGTCAGGACAATGCAATCCGGATCGGTTTCTTTCAGCATTCTCACCAGATCCTGCTGATCCTCCCCGAATTCCGCGTTGTGCAGATCCGAAACCTGTGCAATGCGGAAACCCGAAAAGGCTTCCGGCAGAGGATTCCCCGCCACCGTTACCTCGCTGACCAGGAGGGCTGTATTCCCCCAGGCAATCCAGGCGGACAAACCAATCAACAGGGCGGCAATCACACCAAGCAGGACAATGCGCCGGGTTTTCTTTTGCATACCGGCCCCCTATTTCCCCACGCAGAACTGCGCGAATACCTGATCCACCACGGCTTCCGTCGCCCGTTCCCCGGTCAGCTCGAGCAAAGCCCCAATCGCACCCTCAAGCGATACGGTTACTGCGTCCAGCGTCATGCCGGAATCCAACGCCAGCAAGGCTTCTTCGATGCCCTGCCCGGCACGTTTGGCCGCATCGCGCTGGCGTTCGGTAAACAGGATCCCCTCCGCCGGATGGAGCGAAGCCGTATGCAGCACCTGTGCCACCGCTTGCTCCAATGCGGCAAGCCCTTCACCCGAGCGCGCAGAAAGAAATACAATTTGTTGAAAATTTTGTTCTATATACTTTATGTCAATTTTTGTTTCCAAATCGCTCTTATTCACTACCGCTACAGCCGGGACCTGCCGGAGTTCCTCCACCAAATCGCGGTCCTCCTGTGCCAGCTCCTGTGAGGAATCAAACACCGCCAGCACAAGCTGTGCCCGGCGCATCCGGTCCCGCGCTTTCCCTACCCCGATGCTCTCTACCGGATCTTCCGTTTCCCGGATGCCCGCCGTATCCGCTATGCGCAGGGCAATATCCCCCAACAGGACAGTTTCCTCCACTACATCGCGGGTTGTCCCCGCAAACTGCGTCACGATCGAACGCTCGCATCCCGCCAGCAGATTCATCAGGGTAGATTTTCCCACATTGGGCCGTCCCACAAGAACCGTATCCACCCCCTCGCGGATAGCTTTCCCCGCATCAAACTGGGAAAGCAGACGATCTATCTCTTCCTGTGCACTGCCCAGGGTACAGCGCAAGGCAGCGGGATCCACCATGGGGATTTCCTCTTCCGGATAGTCCGCCCAGGCGGAAAGGTGCGCCGCGCCATCCAGCAGTTTCTGCCGGATCCCCGCAATCCGTTTGGCCAGCGCGCCATCGTGCCCGGAAAGAGCAATACGCGCAGCCTGGCTTCCCTGGGCAGAAATCAGCTGCATCACGGATTCCGCCTGCGTCAGATCCATTTTCCCGTGCAGGAACGCCCGGCGGGTAAATTCCCCCGGCCCGGCGGCACGAGCCCCGGCGGCCAATACTGCCCGCAGTACGCCTTTGAGAATCGTAAGCCCTCCATGGCAGGAAAATTCCACCACATCCTCGCCGGTAAAGCTCGCCGGGCCGGCAAACACCAGGGCAACCACCTCGTCCAGCCGCTCGCCTTCCGGGCTGTATGCATGACCGTATAAGGCCGTATAACCGGGTGCATCCGCAATCTTCTTCCCTCTGGGGGAACGGAATACCCGGTCGGCAACCTCGCGCGCCCGCGTGCCGGAGAGCCGCACAATCCCAATCCCGCCGGGAGCCTGGGCGGTAGAGATCGCCGCAATCACCGCCGATTCCCCGGCATCCTGAGGCGTATGGTTTTTCTGGAAATCATCCATGATACTTCCTTCCTTTCTGCAACATATAGAAGAAGAAAAAGCCATTGCAAGATGCAATGGCAAACAACCGCCTTTTTCAAGGGGATGCATATACGTTTTATTCGAGAGAGATTATCCCTGCAGAGACGAAGCCCCTAATGCAGAAGGGAACACTCCGTTCTTGCTTTCTTTTGGGCTTTCTCCCCGCAGATCCTGCCGGGCGTTATGGCCGCCTTTTTTATGAGGATTTGCACCGGGCTTGCGGGGGCCTCCCGGTTTGCCATAACGGCGGTGCTTTTTGGAAAAAGGCCGCTCGCCCTCCTCGGGGCCGATCACAATATGGCGATCCATCCCCTCGCCCTCCGACCAGGATTTGATCCCTTCCATGTCCTGTACCGCCGCGTGGATGATCCGCCGTTCATACGGGTTCATCGGCTCAAGGGAACAATTCCGCCGGGACCGCATCACCTTGGCGGCCATCTTTTTTCCCAGCACTTCCAGGGTTTCCCGGCGTTTCTGGCGATAATTCCCAATATCCAGGGTAATGCGGAAATAGGTTTCCGATTCCTGGTTGGCAATCAGTCCGGCCAGATATTGCAGTGCATCCAGAGTCTCGCCCCGGTGCCCAATCACAAAGCCGACATCCTCCCCGGAAACGCACAGCATCGCCCCGCCTTCTTCCGGCTGGACGGTGACTTCCACACGGGAAGCCCCCATCCCCTTCAGGATATCCTTTAAGTATTCCGCCGCTTTTTCCGCCGGGCTGTTCCGGATAAACGCCCGCACCTTCGCCGGATTCCCGCCAAAAAAACCTAACGTCTTTTTCACCGGCATTTCTAAAATTTCCTGTTCTGCCAAATAGGTTTCCACACCCAGCATGGCACAGGCTTTCTCATAGGCTTCCTGTACCGTATTCCCTGTTGCAATTGCTTCCCTCATACCAACTACACCTCTCTCACAAGCAGCAGGTTCTTTCTCAATTCCTCACCTGGTATCCATCAAGCAGGAAGGATTATTTTTTCTTTTTATTATTTGTATTCCCGCCTTTTTGGGCGTTGTTTGTCCCTGGATCCTTAAACGTCCTGCGGTGGGCCACAGGGATCTCGGGAATATGCGGTTCCTCCTCTATGCGCCGGGCAATCCGCCTAGCCTCGCGGTGGGCGGTCAGATGTTCGCGGCTGTAGAAGTGGTTCATAATGACGGTTTGTGCAAACATCGTCATCGAGTTGCAAATCCAGTAAAACCCGATAGCGCCGGGCAGCGACCACGCCAGGAATACCGTAATGAGAGGCAGCAGCAGCATGGTAACCTTCATGCAGCCCATCTGGTTTTTCATGGAATCGTTGGTGAACATCATGTACACCTGCGTGCCTATGGAGAAGATCAGGCACAAAGCAGGGATGATCCACATCATGCTGCCAAAGCTGCTTTGAGACGGTGTGTTGAGCAGGTTCAGCCCCAGGAAATTAAAGCTGTCGGCAAACTCACCTACGCTTTTCAGCTCCTGCTCGCTCCACACACTGCTCAGGTAAGGCCGCAGCTCGGAGAAGTGGTTGATGATCTCCATCTCGACGTAGCGCGTGGAGAAGGTTGAACTGACGCCGGGGATCTGCATGAGAAGCTCCGTAGCCTTGGTGACCGACGACGAGGCGATGTGCAGCGCGTTGGAGAGGGGATTGATGACCGTATAATACAGGCCGATCATGATCGGGAACGGGATCAGGGTGACCAGACAGCCGCCTCCGGGCGAAGCCCCTTCCTGGGCATAGAGCTTCTGTAATTCTTCCTGGTATTTGGCCTTGTCGTTTTTGTATCTTTCTGCCAAGACCTTCTGCTTTTCGGCAATCTTGCCGCTGGCAGCCATGGAACGCTGCTGCTTTACCGAAAGCGGGAACAAAACCAGTTTGACCAGGATGGTAAACAGGAGGATGGCGACGCCGTAATTTCTTACGACAAAATAGAAAGCCCAGAGGATGTAGCCCAGTATGCTACCAAAAGCATTAAAAATATCCATCAGCGTTACTCCTCAATATTATGTAACTTGTCCTTTGCTTCAGACGTTGACTTTTTCTTCTGTTTTTTTTCCGGCACGGGGTCGTATCCGCCCTTGCTGAAAGGATTACAGCGCAAAATCCGCCACAGAGCCAAGCCAAGCCCTTTGAAGGCGCCAAACCGGGTAATTGCCTCCACTGCGTAATTGGAACAGGTCGGGATATATTTGCAGCAGGGAGGCTTGCCTGGAGAAATTGCCACCTGATAGAACCGGATCAATGCCAGCAGGACGCGCTTCATTTGAGCACCCCGGCTTCTTTGAGCTGGGCGCGCATCACCCGCTGGATATCCGTACTTTTCACAAAGGGGGTTTTCGCCCGGGCGACAAACACCACATCCATCCCCAGATTTTTTGGGATCCCCGGCAGAAGCTGCCGCAGCGCCTCGCGGATTACCCGGCGGGAGCGGTTGCGTTTGACAGCATTGCCGGTTTTCTTGCTGGTGGTAATGCCCACCCGGAACGTACGGCGGCGATTTTTCACGGCATAAGTAATCAGCACAGGGGAAATCAGCGATTTCCCTTTTGCATACACCCGGCGGAAATCCCGGTTTTCCGTCAGCGGCGTCATCGTGCAGGACGGCTTGCCAAAATGGCCCGGACGCGGCATACGGTCCGGCCTTTGTGGGGAAGCTCCTGCAAAGGCTGCTTTCTCTCCAACCGATTTTGCGTTGTTTTCCATAAAATTCTTCCTTTTCCTTTGGGAAACGGCCTGATTCACAGAAATGAAGAAAGCCACCACCGGTGGCCTTTTCAGCTTAGTGGGTCAGGCGCTTCCTGCCCTTCGCCCTGCGACGCGCCAACACTTTGCGGCCGTTACGGTCAGACATTCTTTTTCTAAAGCCGTGCTCCTTTTTTCTGTGAAGCTTCTTAGGCTGATACGTTCTCAGCATGAAAAAAACCTCCTTTCAGGTAAAACCTTGCAATTTAGCATTATATCGCATGGGGACTGGGTTTGTCAATAGGTTTGGGGAGATTTGCCCGGCAAAATCCCGCCTTTTTCCCAAATCCGCCGGGAAAATCAAAACGCCGCGCCCTTTTCCTTAATATAACAGGAAATAGAGCGCGGCAAATTTCCGATTCCTTTATAAGCTGAAGATCAGTAAAATCCCTCTATGTTTTCTTTGTTTTTTACTGCACAGCAACCTGTACATTCTCCTCCGGAATGTTGAAAGCACTCGCCACCAGGTTTTGCACCGCCGCCCGAGCTTCCTCCGAAAGCGCCTGCCCTTCCTCCATCTGCAAGGTAACGGCGGCCTCCTGCGTGCCCTGCGTGTATTGCACGGCTGCCTCCGCTACGCCGTCTATTTGGCGCAACACACTCTCTATGTTGGAAGTTACCTGATCTACCCGTAGATCCATCCGCTCCTCTTCACTCAAAGAAGCCTGGGCCTGCGCAACATCATAGGTGATCGCCGGAGTTTGGCTGGCTTCTTCTACAACAATCTGCACATTTCCCTGCGGGAGATTGAAAGCGCCCGCCGCCAGGTTTTGCACTGCCGCCCGATTCTCCTCCGGAAGCACCTGCCCTGGTTCCACCTGCAAGGTAACAGTAGCTTTCTGAGTGCCCTGCGTGTATTCCAAGCCCGTCACTGTTACCCCGTCAAGCAGGCGCAAGGTTTCCTCTATCTGGAAAAAGGTCTGACTCAAAAGTTCTTCTTCACTCGAAGAAGATAGGGGCTCCGTTCTAGTGTAAGTGATCACCGAGTCAGAAGCGGCAGACCCGTCCGCCGCAGAAGCCGCCCCGCACCCCGCCAGGAGCAGGCACCCTGCACCAGCTACTCCGGCTAACAAAATCCCCCATGTTTTCCTGCTTTTCATAGTTTTCCTCCTTTTTCTTCATCCATTCCTTAACCTATTATAATATAAAAACGGCAGGAGCACAAGGCAGGATTTCAAATATCTTTTCCCTTTCTGTACTGAGGGTTTTTGATTCGGAAAAAGAAAAATCTCTTTGTTTTCCACAGGTTTTTTGAATTTTCTCTCCACAAAAATAAAAAGTTTCCACAATTTTGTGGAAAATACATTGAAAAACATTCGGATTTATGCTACTATAATACGGAATATCTTTTGGATTTCTCCGGAAACAGCACAGGTGCGCAAGGGGAATTCCATTACTTTGAGGAGGCAGCCATGGAATCCTTTACTGAAGCATGGGGTTTGATTTGTAACTATTGCAAGACGAAGGGCAATATCCCGGATATTGCCTATAACTCCTGGATCAGCCGAATCGAGCCCGTGGATCTGGATGTTTCCAGCGGTACGGTTACCTTAAAAGTCCCCACCGTATTTCATCGGGATATTATTATGAAATCGTACGAAAAACTATTCCATGAAGCATTCCTTGCAACCCTGGGCTCGGATTTTGACATCCAGTTCCTCACCGAAGATCATGCCCCGCCAAAAGAACAGCCGGAAAAAAAGGTCAAGCGCGACGACTACGACTTCACCTTCGATACCTTCATCGTGGGCCCGTCCAATAAATTTGCCCATGCGGCTTCCATGGCAGTGGCCACCAAACCGGCGATCCTGTATAACCCCCTGTTCATCTACGGCAATTCCGGACTCGGCAAAACCCACCTGCTGTATGCCATCAGCGCAGAAATTTCCAAAAACAACCCCGACATGACCATTGTTTACATCAAAGGGGACGATTTCACCAACGAGCTGATCGAGGCCATCCGGCGCGGCACCACCGCGGAATTCCGCCAGCGCTACCGCAAGGCGGACGTATTCCTCGTGGACGACATCCAGTTCATTGCCGGCAAGGAATCCACGCAGGAGGAATTCTTCCATACGTTCAACACCTTATATGAGGCCAAAAAGCAAATTGTGCTCACCTCCGACCGTCCTCCCAAGGACATCGCTACATTGGAAGAACGTCTGCTCACCCGGTTTGAATGGGGGCTTACAGCGGATATCCAGCCCCCGGATTTTGAAACCCGCATCGCGATCATCAAGCGCAAGGCGGAACTGCTGGAAATTGACATGCCCGACGAAGTGGTAGAATATATCGCCACCAAGCTAAAGAACAACATCCGGCAGCTGGAAGGGGCCGTCAAAAAAATCCAGGCCTACTATCTGCTCGACGGGGATACCCCCAGCATCAACACTGCCCAGGCAGCCATCAGCGATATCATCAACAACAACCAGCCTGCCCCCGTCACCATCGAGAAAATCATCGACGAAGTGGCGCGCACCTTCGGTACCACCGCAGAAGATATCCGGTCCGCCAAGCGGTCCGCCAATATTTCTTCTGCCCGGCAGATCGCGGTGTATGTCGTGCGGGAAATCACCCAGCTTCCCCTGGCCTCTATCGGCAAGGAATTCGGCGGCCGGGATCACTCCACGATGGTCTACGCCGTCCAGCAGGTAGAAAAAAACATCCAGAAAAATCCAAAAACCAAAGCAACGGTCGAGGACATCATTAAAAACATCCGCGATCGCTGAAACCCGGGATGTGCAACCTGGTGCAAAAGTACTTTTACCGGATCGGCATAAGAAAGAGAGAAATTGTGAAAAAACCGGATGGTTTTTGACGCACACCAGCCGAAGGAAACAAAACGATTGCCGTTTTTATTTTTCTTTAAAAGCAAGTTGAAAAAATCTTCCACATTCCACCATTTTTTCTGGAAAGCATATTTCCCCGGCGTGTTTTGGTTTTTCGCATTCTCCACGTTTTTTTCACATTCCCCACAAAGTTTTCCACAGGGATGTGGGGAGTTTTTTCTCCCTATTTTTTCTCCACACCCTTCCACATCTTGCCTTGGAAAGAAAAACCGGCGGAAATTGCAGTAAATCTAAACTTTTTTCGCTTTCCACTTTTCCTTCCCCTCTACTACGGATTCTAAATTTTATATAGACTAGCTATCTTAAGAAAGAAGAGGAACGTGATCCCATGAAATTTTCTTGCAGCAAACCCCAACTGGTAGAAGCCGTTACAAATATTCAACGGGCAGTGTCAACAAAATCCTCTGTCCCTGCATTGGAAGGAATATTTATACAAGCGAAAGGCTCCCAGATTACGCTGTGCGGATACGACTTGGAACTTGGTATGACCACTTCGCTGGAAGGTCAAATTGAAGAACCCGGAAGAGTGGTGCTGAATGCCCGTCTGTTCGGGGATATTGTCCGCCGTCTCCCTGCGGATACGGTTTCCCTTTCCGTGGATAAAAAGGAAACAGCCCTCATCGTCAGCGGGGCCAGTGAATTTTCCATCACCGGGATCCCGGCAGAGGAATATCCGGATTTGCCCTCCATTCAGGAGGAAAGCCCGGTGGAGCTTCCGCAGGCCATGCTCAAAAGCATGATCCGCCAGACCCTCTTTGCCGTTGCCGAAACCGATGCCAAACCAGTGCATACCGGCACGCTGTTTGAATTGCAGGACGGGGTGCTGCGCCTGATCTCCGTGGACGGGTACCGGCTGGCTGTGCGGGAAGAAAAAGTCCCGGGAGAAGAAGGCCTGCGTTTTGTTGTCCCCGGTAAGGCGCTGTCGGAAGTGCTGCGCCTGCTCAAGGAAACCGATGCGCCGGTTACCCTGCATGTGGGAAACCGCCACATTTTATTTTCCATTGACCGGTACACCCTGATTTCCCGCCTGCTCGAGGGGGAATTTTTGGATTACCGTTCGGCTATCCCAAAAGAGCACGCTACCGAAGGGATTGTCAATACCCGCCAGTTTGTGGAAAGCGTGGAACGGGTTTCCCTGCTGATTACGGATCGTCTCAAAAGCCCGGTGCGCTGTATTTTTGAGGAAACGGAAATCAAGGTTTCCTGCTCTACCTCGATCGGGCGGGCCAACGATCAACTGGAAGCCCGGATGCAGGGCGCGGCAGTGGAAATGGGGTTCAATAACCGGTATTTGCTGGACGCATTGCGCAATACCGAAAGCGACGAAGTAAAAATCCAGCTGAACGGCCCCATCAGCCCCATGCTGATTTTGCCCCGGGAGGGACGGGATTTCCTGTTCCTTGTCCTGCCGGTCCGTTTAAAGTCGGAATAGCCGGAGACGGAACTGCCGGGATTTGTATATAATTTTGGAAAAAACTGCCTATCCTAACCGGTAACCGGGCATACTTTGGATCGGCGCAGAAAGGTGGTGACGCCCATGCGGCATGAACAGGTTGCCATTGCGACAGAATTTATCCGTCTGGACGCCCTGCTCAAATTCAGCGGGGCGTTCGATACGGGAGGGCAGGCCAAGCTGGCAATCCAGGGGGGCAGCGTCCGGGTGAACGGGGAACCCTGTACCCTGCGCGGCAAAAAGATGCGCCCGGGGGATCGGGCGGAAGCCGGCGGCGTGGTGTATGAGGTTGTGAAAGCTTGCGGGTGTTGAAATTTTCTTTCCAGGGATACCGGAACCTGCACGAAGGCACCCTGCTTCCCCATGCGGGCACCAATGTGATTTTTGGGAAAAACGCGCAGGGCAAAACCAATCTGCTGGAAGCCATGTGGCTGTTTACGGGAGGGCATTCCTTCCGGGGGGCCAAGGATGCGGAACTGGTGGGGTTCGGGGAGCCGTCCTGCAGCCTGCAAATGGATTTTTTCAGCCAGGAAAGGGAACAATTTGCAAAACTTTCTTTACAAAACGGCCGCCGGCAGGTAGAATTAAATGGAGTGAAGAAACGTTCGGCCGCGTCCCTGGTGGGGAAATTCTGCGCGGTTGTGTTTTCCCCGGCCCATTTGTCTCTGGTCAAGGATGGCCCCGCCGCGCGCCGGGGATTCCTGGACGGCGCACTGTGCCAGAGCCGTCCCGCTTATGCCAAGGAATTCTTTTTATATCAGCGGACTCTCCAGCAGCGGAACGCCCTGCTCAAGGATATCCCCCGCCATAGGGAATTGTTCTCCACCCTGGAAATCTGGGACGAGAAAATTGCCCGCTGCGGGGCGGATTTGATCTGGCAGCGGCAGGAATATCTGCAAAGGCTTTCGGCGGCGGCGCAGGAAGCTTACCGCGGCATTTCCAAGCAGAAGGAAACGCTCGGCATAGCGTACCAGAGCTCGCTGGGAAAACATGTGGACGCAATGGAGCGCAGTGCGATCCAGGCCCTGTTTTGGGAGAAACTGGAAAGCTCCCGCACGGCGGACGTGGCGCTGGGATACACATCCTGCGGCCCGCACCGGGACGATATGGAATTGATGCTCGACGGGGTTTCGGCGCGGTCGTTTGGATCGCAGGGACAGCAGCGCTCGATTGTCCTGGCGTTGAAGCTGGCGGAAGCCGAGTTGTTGTGCGCTGTCACCGGGGAACAGCCGGTGGTATTTTTAGATGACGTGATGAGCGAGCTCGACGCCGGCCGGCAGGAATATATCCTGCACTGCCTTACAGGCCGGCAGGTATTTTTGACGTGCTGCGATCCCCGTACCATCCGGGATTTTCAAAAAGGGGGGCTGTTCCACATCGAAAACGGCGCGGTGATCTTTTAAAAGGAGGCCCTCGATGTATTTGCATTTGGGACAGGATACGGTCATTAAAATGGATGAAATGATAGGGATTTTTGATTTGGAAACCTCTACCATTTCCCAGATTACCCGCCAGTATTTATCCCAGGCTGAAAAAACAGGCCGGGTTGTCAATGTTTCGATGGAAATGCCGAAAACATTTGTGGTATGCTGTGGAGAAGATGGGGCCGTGACAGTATACATTTCCCAGATCTCCTCGGCTACCCTGCGCAAGCGGACCCGGTTTTTAGAGGGGATTTCCCTGGGCGAAGCGGGAAAGGGATAACCGGCTCCAGGAAACCCCATCTGCGGCGGCTCCCGGGGAGTGGGATGCGCGCCGTCCATACAGCCAGGATACTGGAAAGGAGAGAAATCTGCCTATGAGCAATCCAAAACCCAGCACATCCAAGTTTGGTTTACCAGCTTGCCCTTATTGCGGCAAGCGCCTGAACCCTTTCGTTGCGTGGAGCTACAAATCGAAGGGGGAATTTTACTGCAAAAAATGCGGGAAATATTCCAATATTGGATTCAGCGGCATGACAGTGGGGCTGGCTTTGTGCGCCATTGGCGTCAGCGTGGTGCTGTTGCTTTTATTTTTATTTCTTTTTGGTATGAGTCCCTGGGCGGTTTTATATATTGCCATCCCTTTCCTGGTATTCTTTTTGTGTACGCCGTTCCTGGTGCGCCTGCTCCCCATCCAGGCTTCCCCATCCCGCCGGGGTGCGCCGCCGTCCTCCCGCCGGTCTTCCCCATCCCAGCAGGCCCCGCCGCCCGGCAGGACAGCCCGGCCACCGGCCCGGCCTCCAGCCAGCCAGCCCTCGCGGCGTCCTCCGGCCAGCCGGATCGAGTCGGCACGCTCTGCGCCGCCCTCTTCTGCGGGCCGCAGGCAAAATCCGCCTTCTTCGCAGCCGCGCCTGTTTGATACGATGGAATTTGGAAAACGGCCGCCGCGGGATTCCCGCCAGGATAGAGAATAACCGTCCCTCTCAATGAGGATAAGAATATACAAATGGGATAAAAATTGGAGGGGTAAACTTGGAGTTTACGGATATGACGCATATCACCGATCAGGAATACGATGCAAACCAAATCCAGGTATTGGAGGGTTTGGAAGCTGTACGCAAGCGTCCGGGCATGTATATTGGCTCGACGGGCCCGCGCGGCCTGCATCATTTGGTGTATGAAATTGTAGATAATGGGATTGACGAAGCGCTGGCGGGATTTTGCGACTGCATTGAGGTGACCATCCAGGAAGGCAACCGGATCCGTGTCAGCGACAACGGCCGCGGGATCCCGGTGGACATCCACCCAAAAATGGGCATCCCTGCCGCAACGGTGGTGTATACGGTCCTGCATGCGGGCGGGAAATTCGGCGGCGGCGGCTATAAGGTTTCCGGCGGCCTGCACGGTGTGGGCGCGTCGGTGGTGAACGCGCTTTCCGTCTGGCTGGAGCTGGAGATCCACCGCGACGGGAAGATCTATACCCAGCGTTTTGAGCGGGGCAATGCCGTCACCGATCTGACCGTGACAGGCTCGACCGACCGTACGGGGACCATTGTAACCTTCCAGCCGGATCCGGAAATCTTTAAAGAGACGACCGAGTATGAATACGACGTGCTCAAAACCCGCCTGCGGGAACAGGCGTTTTTGAACGCGGGGATCCATATCCGGCTGTGCGACGAACGCGATCCTTCCAATGTGGTGGAGGACAAGTTCTGTTACGAAGGCGGTATCCGCAGCTTTGTGGAGTATATCAACAGGAAAAAAGCGGTCGAGGTCATCCATGAGGATGTCATACATTTTTCTGTGGTGGCGGCGGATGACCAGGCCACGGCGGAAGTCGCGATGCAGTATACAGATAGTTATAATGAACTGATGTTATCCTTTGCGAATAATATCCATACCACGGACGGCGGCACGCACGAAGACGGCTTCAAGCGTGCGCTGACCCGCGTGATGAACGACTACGCCCGCAAATATAACATCCTCAAGGAAAACGATAAGAACCTCACCGGCGAAGATGTGCGGGAAGGGCTGACGGTGATCATCAGCGTCAAGATCAAGGACGCCCAATTTGAAGGGCAGACCAAAGCAAGGCTTGGCAACTCGGAGATAAGCGGCCTTGTAAGCGGGATGATAAGCGACAAGCTCTCGGTATATCTGGAAGAAAATCCGGCGGCGGCCCGGGCCATTTTTGACAAAGCCCTGGCAGCAGCCAGAGCCAGGGAGGCAGCGAAAAAGGCCCGCGAAATGGTACGCCGCAAATCCGCGCTGGAGGGCGCGGGGCTTCCCGGAAAGCTGGCGGACTGCCAGTCGCGCAACCCGGAGGAAACCGAAATCTACATTGTGGAAGGCGACTCGGCGGGCGGCTCCGCAAAGGGCGGCCGGGACCGCACATTCCAGGCGATTTTGCCCCTGTGGGGAAAAATGCTCAATGTGGAGAAGGCCCGGCTGGACAAGGTATATGGCAATGAAAAGCTGATGCCGGTGGTGGCGGCTCTGGGATGTGGAATCGGGGACGAATTCGATATTCAAAAACTGCGGTACGGCAAAATCATCATCATGGCGGACGCCGACGTGGACGGCTCCCACATCCGCACCCTGCTTTTGACCTTCTTTTTCCGCTTTATGCGGCCGCTCATTGAGGAGGGCCACATTTACCTGGCACAGCCGCCCCTGTTCCGTATCACCAAAGGAAAACAGCACCGGTACGCCTATATGGACGAGGAGCGCGACGCCATTACCGCAGAAATCCAGGGCAGCTATGAGATCCAGCGGTATAAGGGTCTCGGCGAGATGGATCCGGAGCAGCTTTGGGAGACCACGATGAACCCCGCTACCCGGACGATGCTCCGGGTAGAGATGGACGACGCGGCGGCGGCGGACGAAATTTTCACGATCCTGATGGGAGACAAGGTGGAGCCGCGCCGGGAATTTATCGAAAAGAACGCCCTGAACGTGACGGATTTGGATGTTTGATCTGCCGGGCAGTCGTGCGGCAGGACAGCATGTAAAAGAAAGGAGCTGGTTTTCATTTCTATGAAGCAGTATTCCCCGGAAGGATCCGATTTGCCGCGCCCGCAGCAGGAAAACCTGCCGGAATCCAAGCTGGTGCCTTCCGAGCCGGAAGATGAGTTTGACGAGAATCCCGCGCCGGGGATCCGTCTGTCTTACCAACTCAAGGCGGACGAGATTTATACGGCGCTGCGCCACGCGCCGTTTTACCGCAAAGTCATCCGGAAAGCGATCGTTGAAACGGTTATCCTGCTAGCCATGCTGGGCCTGTTTATCGCCGTGTGGCTGATACAAAACGATATTAACGCTATGATTTTTATGATTGCTTCCGGCATCCTGATCGGGCTGGTTTGGGCGGCGCCGCATTTTTCCCTGCGGTCGCGGGCCATCAAGCAGGCGCAGGATACCCAGGTGGACATGGAGATCCACAGCGATTTTGTCCAGATGGGGCAAGGAGAAAAAGCATGGAAATTTTTTCTCAACGGCAGTGTGCTGTGCGAGGAATACGACAATATGTATGTACTCCACACCAAGGAGAAAGAGATGGTGATCCTGCCGTTCCGCTGTGTGGATCCGCATCTTCTGCCGGATGTACAGGCGGCCCTGCTGGCGGGCACCAGCCAGCCGGCGAAATAATCGGGAATACATACCCGGAGTGGGAAGGAGAAGCTGCGTATGGAACCGGTCAGCAAACAGCAAGAGCCCATATTGAAAATTACCGGAAAGGTTAGCAGCCAGCAGTTTGAAACGGCGTATTTCCTCATGCAGAAATCCCTCTCTCCCCTGCACATCCCTTTAGTGCGGGCGGGGCTGTGTTTCACCGGGGCGGTGCTGGCCCTTTCTCTTGCCCCATTGTTCCGGACCCTGTTTTTGTCCATGGCGGTGCCGCTGGTCGCCGCAGGGGTATGCCTGGCGCTGGCGGTATTTTTCCTGGTAGCGGCCCCTTCGTCGGTCAAAAGCCGCGGGGAAGAAATTTTCCGTTCCAACCAGACCCTTCAGCTTCCCTATACATTGTCGTTTTTCCCCGAGTACCTGCTGTTGGAAAACGAATACGAGGCAGTCAAAGAGTATTGGACGGATATCGAGCGGGGAATCGAAGATTCCTCTTTGATCTTGCTGCAGGGCGGCCGGGAAAAACCGCTGATTGTTATTCCTAAGGAATCGCTTGGATACCGCGAGCGGGAAAAGCTTTCTTCCTTTTTACAAAATCAACTGGTTTCCAAGTTCCGCAGGCTGACAGGGTAAGGAGGTTGTTGTTTTGGAAGAAATCGCCATCCATTTCCTCATTACGCGGGAGGACTTCCTGCAATTCCGCAAGGCTGCGGGCAAGGCGGAAACCCGCCGGGGAGAAATCCTGTTTTGCCGGGTGGTGGGCGCGCTGCTGATCCTTGGGGGGATCCTTGGCTGTATTTTCCTTGCAGGAGGATTCACCAAGGTAAGCTGCGGGGTGCTCGCGTTTGCGGGGCTGGTGGTAGGGTTTTATCACGATACCCTGCAGCCGGTCCTTTCCCACCGGGCAGCATACTTATATTACGAAACCAACCAGAAGCGGCTGGCAGCCCGTACGATTGTGTTTTCCGAGGATCAGGTGCATATCCGCACCGACCGGTATACGGGCCGGCTTCCGTATGAGCTGTTCTACCGGGTATACGAGGCCCCGGACGTCATTCTATTTTACATTGGGATTGGGGAAATCTACTTTATTCCGAAAAGAACCCTCTCCGAAGAGGAACAGAAACGCCTGCAAGCCCACTTGCGGCGCAGGATAAAAGAAAAATATGTGCAAGAAGGGGTGCAATAAATGCAAGAGTTTGAAGAGCAGAAAGGGCCTTTGGACGCCGTGCCGGACGGGACGGGCGAAGGCGGCGGGCGCATTCGGAATGTAGATATCCAAAAGGAAATGCAAAAATCCTTTTTGGCCTATTCCATGTCGGTCATCGTATCGCGGGCACTGCCGGACGTGCGCGACGGCCTCAAGCCGGTACACCGCCGGATCCTGTATACGATGTTTGAAAAGAACCTGTACCCCGATAAGCCGTACCGCAAATGTGCGGATACCGTGGGCGCGGTGCTGGGGCAGTACCACCCGCACGGCGACGCTTCCGTATACGACGCGCTGGTCCGTCTGGCGCAGGATTTTTCCATGCGGTACATGCTGGTGGACGGCCACGGCAACTTCGGATCGGTAGACGGCGATCCCCCGGCGGCTTACCGTTATACCGAAGCCCGCATGAGCAAGATTTCCCTGGAAATGCTGGCGGACATCGAAAAGGAAACCGTGGATTTCCGCAACAACTACGACGACCGCCTTCAGGAACCCACGGTGCTGCCCAGCCACTTCCCGAACCTGCTGGTCAACGGATCCACGGGCATTGCGGTGGGCATGGCGACGAACATCCCGCCTCACAATATGGGGGAAGTCATCGACGGCATGTGCGCCCTCATCGACAATCCCGACGCCACCCTCGACGAGCTGATGGAACACATCCAGGGGCCGGACTTCCCCACATCGGGCGTCATCATGGGACGCAGCGGCATCCGGGCCGCCTACGCTACGGGCCGGGGCCGCATTACGGTGCGGGCGCGCACGGAAATTGTGGAGGACAAGAACGGCCGGTTTAAGATTATTGTTTCGGAACTGCCGTACCAGGTGAACAAGGCCCGCCTGCATGAATCCATTGCCGATCTGGTGAAGGACAAGCGCATTGAGGGCATCTCGAACGTAGAGGATCACTCCGACCGCGACGGCATGTGCATGGTCGTGGATATCAAGCGTGACGCTTCCCCGCAGGTGGTGCTCAACCAGCTGTTCTCCTACACCCAGATGCAGACCACCTTTGGTGTGATCATGCTGGCGATTGTGGGCGGCCAGCCGAAAATCCTGACCCTCAAGGAGATGCTGGAAGAATACATCCGCTTCCAGGAGGAAGTTGTCACCCGCCGCACCCGGTTCGACTTGCGCAAGGCACAGGAGCGGGCGCACATTTTGGAGGGGCTGAAAATCGCCCTGGATTTTATCGACGAAGTCATTGAAATCCTGCGCGCGTCCAAAACGCCGGCCGAGGGCCGGCAGGCGCTGATGGAGCGGTTTGGCCTGGATGAAGTGCAGTCGCAGGCGATTGTCCAGATGCGGCTGGCCCAGCTCACGGGTATGGAACGCCAGAAAATTGAGGACGAACTGGCAGAGCTGGGAAGAAAGATTGCAGATTATGAGGATATCCTTGCCAGCCGGACGCGGCTTTTGGGCATTGTGAAGGAAGAGGCCCAGGAGATCAAGCGGAAATTTGCCGACGAACGCCGCACGGAAATTGCAGCGGTAAGCGGCGAGATGGACATTGAAGATCTCATCCCGCGGGAAGAATGCGTACTGACCCTGACCCAGTTTGGTTATGTCAAACGGCAGAAGGTCGATACCTACAAAACCCAGGGCCGCGGCGGGCGGGGGATCTCAGGGATGAGCCGCCGGGAAGAAGACGTGGCTTCGGAGATGTTCGTGATCAACAGCCACGATTATGTGCTGTTTTTCACCAATCTGGGGCGTGTATACCGGCTCAAATGCTATGAAGTGCCGGAAGGTTCCCGTACCAGCAAGGGCATGAATATCGCCAATTTGCTGCCCCTTGCGCCAGAAGAAAAGGTCACCTCGATGATCCGCGTACCGGAGTTTGACGAGGAGAGCTATCTGGTCATGGTGACAAAACAGGGGATCATCAAACGGATCGCCCTGAGCGCGTACCATACCGCCCGCAAAGGCGGCGTGATTGCCCTGACGCTCCGGGAAGGCGACGAATTGGCCTGGGTGAGCATGACCGACGGCCATACCGATCTGCTGGTCGCTACCCGCAAGGGGATGGCGATCCGTTTCCGGGAAACCGATGTGCGTCCCACCGGACGGAGCGCTGCCGGGGTGAAAGCAATCCAGCTCAAGCCGGGCGACGAAGTAGCCGGGATGTGCCCGCTGGAGGAAGGACGCCTCATCCTGACGGTATCCGAAACCGGATACGGCCGTCTCTCCCCCGCCAGCGATTACCGTTTGCAGTCGCGCGGCGGCAAGGGGCTTATCAATTACCATGTGGAGAAATACGGCGACGTGGCAGCAATCCGTTCGGCCAGTCTGGATGAGGATATCATCCTCATTTCTTCCGACGGTATCATTATCCGTATCCAGGCCAATTCCATCCGTGAATGTTCCCGTCCGAGCAAAGGGGTACGGGTTATGCGGGTAGACGGGAAGGAAAATAAGGTGGTTACCATTGCCTGCACCTCGCATGAAGAAGGGGAAACGGATCTGGTAGAAGTAGAGGACGACGGCCAGGATGAAACGCCGGACGAAGAGGCCGAAACCGCGCAGCTGCAAGAACAGGAAGCTTCTTCCGGTGATCCGCAGGAAGAAGAGTAATCCCAACGGGAACCGGACGCAGGAGGGATGGCAGTGAGCAAGAAGCATCGATATTATGGGTTAATCCTTGTGTTTGGCGCCGCGGTGTTTTATTTGTTCCCCCTGTTTTTCAATTTTGATCTGCTTATTGTGGGGCTTTTGATTTTTGTCAACCCGGTATATTGTGTGGTGTTCCCTTTGCTGTATACCGTCCAGTTTGGGTTTTCCGCCAGCC
The DNA here is from genome assembly GCA_904397205.1 of uncultured Clostridia bacterium. Lineage (GTDB taxonomy): Bacteria > Bacillota > Clostridia > Oscillospirales > Acutalibacteraceae > UMGS1071. The sequence continues at coordinate 6,956 of CAJFOO010000016.1, read as the reverse complement.
TGCCGATTGTGCTGGGGAGCCTGTTTATCCCCGCGGTATTTTGGCATTACAGCGCCCCTATGCTCCTGTATGCCATAGTGTATGCCGGCGCCGGCTTGGTAGGATGCTGCTTGGGATATCCGTTGTACCGCAAAAACAATTCCCTTTAAAAACCAGCACGCTTGATGAAGGCGTGCGGTTTTTTTATGGAAAAAATACCCTTGCCCAAAGGGTGCAATTGGGGTAAAATAGGGATAAAGAGAAAGACAGGGAGGAAGTGTCCATATGAGACAGGCATGGAAAAAAGCAGCGGGATTGATTCTGCCAGCCATTCTTGCGGCGGCGGTGGCGGCGGGCTGTTCAGCTGTACCGGAAGAGGTTTCGTCTTCCGCCCCGGCGGATACACAGGAATTTTCCGCTGCGGCTGCATCGGTAGAGGGGCAGCCGGGAAGCACGCAGGGATTTGAGGAAGTTTTCGCCCAAAACCCGATCGATGCGGCCTATCAGGAGGAAGAAGTCAATGCCCTGACCAACCAGGAAATGCTCCAGCTCTCGCAAAAATATGCGGATGTGTGGGAAACCGAAGTAGAATGGGCCTATCAGGCATTGGTGGACGCAGCTTCTGGGGAAGCCAAAAGCCAATATGAAGAAGAGCAGGTGCGTTGGCCGTCCGAACGCCAGAGCAAGCTGGAGGAAATCGCTTCCGCCGCCGGTACGGGGGGAGGAAGCCTGGCCGGATTGACGCAGGCCACGCAGACCATGGAATTTTACCGGGAGCGGGCCAAGGAGCTGTATGAGCAGCTCTACCAGTACCAGCCGGATTATTCGTACGCCTATTCTTCCGCGGCAAGCAGTGTGAACAGCATGGCTTCCACTTTGTCGTAAATCGGGAAGAAATCCCGCACAGGGAGTGGGTTCTCCCCCTTCCCCACCTCGATGGTAAAGGCCGGCCGCCTAAAGTGCAGCAGGAACCAGTCTTTAAATCCCCCGTAAGAAGCCAGGCCGGTGGGTGAAGCCACCCGGTATCCGCTGACCTGGGCCATGCTTTCCGCGAGAAGCAGGGAGTGTTTTGGGGTAATATGGCCGAAATCATAATAGATTTCTTCCCCCTGGCTGTGCAGGGCCACCGCCATGGCAAACGGGTTTTTCCGGCAAAACCACGCCAAAGCCCGGCTTTCCGGTTCGCTTTCCGGGGCTCTGCCGCCAAACCGCGTCATGGCGGGGCGGGTGATCCCGGCTTCCTGTTCCATTTTTTTCAGACGGTGCCATTTGGCGTCAAAGTTGTGATTTAAATCCACCCCTCTGGCATTTGCCTGCCAGTGCAGGGTATCCCCTCCGCTGATTTTTTCGACAAAGGCACAAAGGTTTCCGGCGGCATCACTGCCATGGATTTGGATCTCCACCCCATCGGGATTGACACAGGGGATCACCGTGCAGCCCCGGCAAAACGGATATTTCCCTTCCTGCCGCATGGTGCAGAGGGTTTGCGTAAACCGCAGCAGGAGGGAAGCGGTAATCCACTCCATGCCGTGGAATGCCCCCGTAAGCAGCAGGGGACGATGGAAGGAAGGGGTGCCGGGCAGTGTGGGGATATACAGGGCGGGAAGTTCCCGGCCGAGGATACTCTTGCCGATCGGGCGCACCTGCAGCCAGGGATACTGCCGGCACAGGCTCCCGATGACCGATTGCCGGGTTGCTTCGTCCATTGGTTGTTGGTCCCACCGTATCATACGCATCTACCACCCTTTTTTGCAGGATTCTCTGGTTTATTCTATGCCAAAAAGGGGGGATTCATGAAATATGGGTGCGCAATGGGAAATTTTATCCGTTGCAACAGGAGGTCTTTATGGAAAAGGATTTCACAGAACATACACTGTCGCAGAACTACGTCTATCGCGGACGGATCCTCTGTACCCGTGTGGACGAGGTGGAGCTGCCCAGCGGAGCCAAAGCTTCCCGCGAGGTGATTGAGCATGTGGGAGGGGTTTGCGTGGCCGCATTGACGCCGCAGGAAGAATTGCTGTTTGTGCGGCAGTACCGCTACCCGTATGGGGAGACATTGCTGGAACTGCCGGCAGGCAAGCTGGAGAAAGGCGAAGACCCGCTGGAGGCGGGCAAGCGCGAGTTGCGGGAGGAAACCGGGGCGGTTGGGAAAGCATATCGTTCGTTGGGCGTAATGTATCCCAGCCCGGGATTCTGCGATGAGGTATTGCATTTGTATGCCTGCGACGTGGAGCGGATGGAGGAAATGTGCCCGGATGAGGATGAATTCCTGCAAATGCAGCGCATCCCCCTGGCCGAAGCGGAAAAAATGGCGTTGTCGGGAGAAATCCCCGACGCCAAAACACAGGTACTGGTATTGAAAGTGGCGGCCCTGCGGCGGGATAAAAAGAGAGGGAACCTATTGTAAATCCCAGAGATTTGTATTACAATGGAAGCAAAGCAGAGGAAAGGGAGGATACAAGCGATGGCAGATGAAAGCATGGTCGTTTGTTTTTGCCGGAATGTGACGGCAGGAGAAATCCGGAAAGCAGTACAGGAAGGCGCACGGACCGTGGAACAAGTCCAGGAGAAAACCGGCGCCGGTACAGGCTGCGGCGGCTGCAAACGGAAAATCGAAACCTATTTGCAGGAATTTTTGCCGCAGTAAAGCTTTGAAAGGGTGGTTTCCCGATGAAAGCATTGGTTGTTGTTGATATGCAGGTGGATTTTGTAACCGGTGCGTTGGGATTTCCCGAAGCGGAAACGATAGTCCCCCGCATTGCACAGAAAATTCACGATTACCGGCAGCAGGGATGGGAGATTTTATTCACCATGGATACCCATTCGGAAACGTACCTGGATACCCAGGAGGGCAAACGGCTCCCTGTCCCCCATTGCCTCCGGGATACTCCGGGCTGGCAGCTTTGCGGGGAGATAGCCGCCTGCCGGCAGCCGCAGGACCGGTGTTTTTGCAAGCCGGCATTTGGCAGCGGGGAACTGTTCGATTACCTGCGCGGCCAGGATCCTTATGAAGAGATTGAGTTGGTTGGCCTGGTGACAAACCTTTGTGTGCTTTCCCAGGCAGTACTGGTAAAAACCGCCCAGCCGGAGGCCACCCTTGTTGTGGACGCCGGATGTGTCCGCAGCTACGATCCCGCGCTGCACGAGAAAACATTGGATGTGATGGCAGGGATGCAAATACAGATCAGGAACAGGTGAGGGACATGAAACGTTCAGAAGTGCAGGCAACCTTTTTATCGGATGCGCAGACGGTGTGGGACCAGGTGGTCGATATGCAGGACACCGCCTGGCGTACGGATATTGTGCGCACAGAACCGCTGAATGAAAAAGCCTTTGCGGAATATCCCCAAAAAGGGAGCGTAACCAAGTTTACCATAGTCAAGAAGGAGCCGGGCCGTTTGTATGAGCTTCGGTTGGAAAACCGGCATTTCCACGGGGGGTTCCGTGCCGTTTGGGAGCCGACGGAATCCGGCGGGTGTAAGGTGACATTTACCGAACTGATCCACCTGCTCAATCCCGGCACCGATCTTCTGGCACACGGCTGGGATTTGCGGCGTAAACAGCTTATCTATGTGCGGGATCTCAAGCGCAAGCTGGGAGAAGTGCCCCCAGCCCCGGTAAAAGAATCCGGATGTATCCTGTGCCGGTGTGCTAAGCGTCTGCGGAAGAAAAAATAAACGTTTTGGTTCTCCCGCAGGGATGCGGAATTCTTCTTCAATAAAAAGGAGCGGGATTTTCCCAGCCCCGTCTTTCCGGTAATAAAAAAGAGCTATCCGTTTTTGGATAGCTCTTTTATTTTCTTGATTGGTTAGGAGTCCGAAGACGGCCGGATCTGGATGCCAAGCTCTGTCAGTTGTTTTTCATCTACCTGGCTGGGGGAACTCGTCATCAGCTCGCCGGAGCTGGCCACTTTGGGGAAAGCAATCACATCGCGGATACTCTCCCCGCCCAGCATCAGCATCACGAGGCGATCCAGACCGAACGCCATGCCGCCATGGGGCGGCGCGCCAAACCGGAACGCCTCCAGCAGAAAGCCGAACTGTGCTTCGGCCTGTTCCTGGGAGAAACCCAGCGCCTGGAACATCCGGTTTTGCAGCTCCGGATCGTGGATACGGATCGATCCTCCGCCGATTTCATTTCCGTTTAACACCAGGTCGTACGCGCGGGCACAGACAGTTTCCGGATCGGATTCGAGGGAAGGCAGGTCCGTCTCGCGCGGGGCGGTGAAAGGATGGTGCATGGCCACATACCGTCCCTCGTCCTCGTCGTACTCAAACAGAGGGAAATCCGTTACCCAAAGGAGATTGGGCTTGCTGTCATCGATCAGGCCAAACCGCTTGGCCAGTTCACAGCGCAAAGCACCCAGAGAGTCGAATACCACCTTGTTTTTGGGACTGGCTACCAGCAGCAGCACATCGCCGGGCTGCGCGTCCATGGTTTGGCGCACAGCCTGTACCTCTTCTGCCGACAGGAACTTTTCAAAGCTGGAGGATTCCCCGGTGTCTGCCAGGCGGGTCCAGGCAATCCCCTTGGCGCCGTAGGCCTTTATCCATTCGGTCAGCTTGTCAATTTCCTTGCGGGTAAGTTTCCCCGCCAATCCCTTCAGGTTGATGCCCCGCACCGATCCGCCTTCCGCCAGCGCGCCGGCAAATACCCGGAATTCGGTGCCTTTGAGGGCCTCGCTCACGTCGATCAGCTCCAGCCCAAAGCGCAGGTCGGGCTTGTCGGAGCCAAAGCGGCGCATGGCCTCGTGCCACGTCATACGGGGGAACGGTGTGGGGATCTCTATCCCGAGCACGGTTTGATAGACGTGCTGGATGAACCCTTCCCCTATCGCCATCACGTCCTCCTCTTCCACAAAGGACATTTCCAGGTCAATCTGGGTAAATTCGGGCTGACGGTCGGCACGCAGATCCTCGTCGCGGAAGCAGCGGGCAATCTGCATATAGCGGTCGAATCCCGAAAGCATCAGCAGCTGCTTATACAGCTGGGGCGACTGCGGCAGGGCAAAGAAATTTCCCGGGAAAACCCGCGAAGGGACCAGATAGTCCCTGGCGCCTTCGGGGGTGGATTTGATGAGGTTCGGCGTTTCGATTTCCAAAAAGCCGTGGGAATCAAAGTAATCCCGGGCCGCTTTTACAATTTTATGCCGGCCGATGATTTTTGCCTGCATATCGCTGCGCCGCAGGTCGAGATAGCGGTATTTGAGACGCAGATCCTCCTTGACCGGCGAATCCTCTACGATTTCAAACGGCGGGGTTTCGCTTTTGGCCAGTACCCGCAGTTCGATCACTTCAATTTCGATGTCTCCCGTGGGGACGTCGGGATTTTTCGCCTCGCGTTCCCGCACGATCCCTTTCGCTGCCAGGACAAATTCCGCCCGGGCGGTAAAGGCTTTGCGGAACAGCTCTGCATCCTTGGCCCCGCCGTCGTCAAACGCGAGCTGTACAATCCCGGTGCGGTCGCGCAGGTCAATAAAAATCAGTTGTCCCAGATCCCGCTGCCGCTGTACCCAGCCGCATACCAGGACTTCTTTTCCTTTATCTTGCAGGCGCAGGTCGCCGCAGGAATGCGTGCGTGCCCAGCCTGCCATGGTTTCTGCCATACGATTCTCTCCTCCCCTTGTGTTTTATAGATGGCTTTCCCCGCAGGAACAGTTGCCCGCACAGGCCAGTTCCTGCTGCTGCGTCTCCGTAATGGCTGTGATGAAGTCCTCCAAAAAGAAATCCCCCAAGCGGATCGGACGGGTTTCCCCGGTTTTCATATTTTTCAGGACTGCTTTTTGTTCGGCCAGTTCATTGTCCCCCAGTACCAGGGTAAATCTCGCGCCGATTTTGTCCGCATATTTCATTTGGGCCTTCAGCCCCCGGCCGCAGATGTCGCACTGGGCCGGTAAGGCGCAGCGGCGCAGCTCCTGCGCCAGCTCAAAGGCTTTCTTCTGGGCAGCATCCCCCAGGGAGGCGATATACAGCTCGCAGGGATCCGGCTGCGGGATTTCTACCTTCTGTGCCTGTAAAATCAGCAGCAGGCGTTCCAGGCCGATAGCAAAGCCAAGGGCAGGCGTGGGGGCTCCACCCATCTGTTCGACCAAACCGTCATAGCGTCCGCCGCCGCATACGGTGCTTTGCGCACCCAGATCGCTGGAGATAAACTCAAACACGGTGCGGGTATAATAGTCGAGCCCGCGGACAATGCGGGGGTTGATGGAAAACGGGATCCCTACTGCGGACAGATAGCTTTGGACTTGTGAAAAATGCTCCCGGCACTCGCTGCACAGATAGTCCTGCATGAGAGGGGCTTTATCGGCGATTTCACCGCACCGGGGATTTTTGCAGTCGAGAATGCGCATCGGGTTGCGTTCCAGACGGGTCAGGCAGGTATCACACAGATCCTTCTGCTGCGCTATGAAGTATTCACGCAAAGCGGCGTGGTACGTTGCCCGGCAGGAAGGGCAGCCGATGGAATTGAGCTCCAGCGACAGATTTTGTACGCCCAGGCGTTCAAAGATACTGTGTGCCAGCTCAATGAGTTCCGCATCGGCCACAGGGGAAGCCGTGCCGAAGATTTCCGCGCCAAACTGGTGGAATTCCCGCAGCCGTCCCTTCTGGGTGTTCTCATAGCGGTAACAGGAGGTCAGGTAGCTGAGCTTGACCGGGAACCCCTCGTTATACAGCGCATGTTCGAGCATGGCCCGCACTGCGCCGGCCGTACCTTCGGGGCGCAGGGTAATGGATCTTCCCCCTTTGTCGAGGAAGGTGTACATTTCCTTTTGGACCACGTCGGTGGTTTCGCCTACTGAGCGCTGGAACAGCTCGGTATGCTCGAATACCGGCGTACGGATTTCTCTGAAACCTTGCAAGGCGGCCTCGTCCAAAATGACGTCCTCTAAAACGCTCCAGCGGTAGCTGTCACAGGGCAGAATATCTTGTGTGCCTTTGGGTGCTTGGGTGAGTAAGCCCATGCATTCACTCTCC
>CAJFOO010000015.1 GCA_904397205.1 uncultured Clostridia bacterium | reverse complement strand
TTTGGGCATACTCCCCGCGTTTGACGTTTTCTGCGGGCAGGCTGAGCCTGCACCCAGATCGCGCCTCCACTCTGGGAGAGTCCTTTTCCCTGCGGTGCCCGCGTTTCCTACATTCTGCGGCTATTATACCATGAAACGGACAGATTGTCCAAGGATTTTTGGATGCATACAGACACAAAAAATCTTCTGCCTGCCGGAGCGATTTCCTGTTTTTGTCTTTTGGATAAAAAAACGAGGGAGGGAAACAATAGCCCCGAGGTGAAAAACCATGGAATTTGTCAAAGCATTTCTCATTGGCGGGCTGCTGTGTGTGATTGGGCAGCTGCTGATTGATTTTACCAAGCTGACCCCCGCGCGGATCCTGGTCTCCTATGTGACGGCAGGCGTCGTGCTCACGGCAGTAGGGGTTTACCAGCCGCTGGTGGATTTTGCCGGGGCAGGCGCCACGGTCCCTCTGACGGGGTTTGGCTATACCCTGGCGATGGGTGTGCGGCAGGCGGTGGAGGAAACCGGCTGGCTGGGCATTTTTACCGGCGGCTTTACAGCCGGGGCGGCCGGGGTGGCCGCGGCTGTGCTGTTCGGCTATTTGGCGGCGCTTTGCTCCCGGTCGGGGGATAAGGCGTAAAAATGGGCGGAGGGATGCAACGAACCTTCCGCCCATTTTTATACGACGCCGGGGATTTACTGGATGGAGCAATCCAAATAGTGCTCCAATTCCTCTTCGTCCTTTTTTTTCTTGTCTAAAAAAATGACAATGGTGGCAACCGCAGCGGCGACCAGCCCGGACAAGGCCAGCAGTCCCAGCAGGCAGCGCCAGCTTCTGCAATGTTTCACAGTGAGCACCTCCAAGTATATGATCTATATATTTATCATACCCAAAAAACGGGAAAAAGTCAATGGAAGCGCCAAAAGAAAAAAGCAGAGCCTCTTTGGACTCTGCTTGCTTTTTCAAGCGGGGCTCCCTGCCCGGATTAGGCGTTTGCGGCATGGAGCTTGCGTGCCAGGGCGGATTTTTTTCTTGCTGCGGTATTCTTGTGCAGAACCCCCTTGGCAGTTGCCTTGTCAATGGCGCGGATGGCTACGCGCACGGCTTCGGTCTTATCCTCCGCGTCGTTTTCCAGAGCCAGGTTGGCCTTTTTGATATCGGTCTTGAGGCTGCTGTTGATTGTCTTGTTGCGAAGGGTTTTGGTAGCGATCACCTTGACGCGTTTTTTTGCCGATCGGATATTTGGCATGTTGTCACCTCCTCATATTTAAGATATACAGTGCATCCATAAGCATACCATGATGTGCCGAAAAATGCAACAATTTTTTCTTGGTTTTTCAAACGAAAACCTGTCAACCCTGTAATTATAGCAGATTTAGGAGGGAATTGCAATGTTTTTTCGTACAGACCTGGCGGTAGAAGGGGAAGAAGCCTCTCGCACTGCGCCGCCGGAAGAGAAGCGGAACGGCTGCCGGATTACCCGGATGGAGCTGCGGGGGGAACAGGCCCGCCGGTGCCGCAAGCCGGAAGGCCGGTACATTACGGTGGAACTGCCGCCGTTCAGCGATCATATCGACGGGGACAACCAGTTTTTGGACGTAGTAGCCGGGGAGCTGCGGGCCCTGCTGCCGGAGGAAGGGCTGGTTTTGGCCGCAGGGCTTGGCAACCGCGCCATCACGCCGGACGCACTGGGGCCCAAGGCGATGGAATCGGTGCTGGCGACCCGCCATATCGTGGGGGAACTGAGCCGGATTACCGGCGAAGGCTCCCTGCGTGCCGTGGCGGCGGTAAGCCCCAATGTGCTGGGAAATACCGGGATGGAAACCCTGGAGATTTTACAGGGCCTGTGCGGCAAGCTGCGTCCTTCGGCGGTGGTGGCGGTAGACGCGCTGGCGGCCCGGAGCGTGCGCCGGCTGGGACGTACCGTACAGCTGAGCGACGCGGGGATCGCGCCGGGGGCTGGGATTGGCAATACCCGGCCGCAGCTGAGCGAAAAAACGCTGGGGATCCCGGTCATTGGGCTGGGCGTCCCCACAGTGGTGGACGCATCCACCCTGCTGTTTGATTTGCTGGAGGATACCGGGGCTTCGTTTGCCGAGCTGCGCGAAAAAATCGAGCCGCACGGGGCGCAGATGGTGGTGACGCCCCGGGAGATCGACCTGCTCATCGGGCGTGCCGCCCGCCTGCTGGGGATGTCGATCAATCTGGCGCTCAACCCCTGCTTTTCGGTGGAGGAATTCACCGCGCTGGTGCAGTAATCCGGCATATTTCCGGACAGGTTTTCATAGAATAGGGTGCGAAGATTTTGCTTGGAGGGATGCCGATGCTTATCCGGTTTCGTCAAAAGAAATGGATCACTGCCCTGGCAGGCATAGGGGCCGCGGCGGCCACTGCCGTGGGGGCCGTGTGCTTTGCCCTGCGGCTGGTGCCGGTACTTGCCGCAGGAGGGGATACCACGGCGATGATCGCCGCAGGGTTTATCCTTCCGGGCGGGGCGGCCCATGCCTTGGTCGGGGAGCCGAAGCAGGACGGGTTTCCGCTGCCATCCTCCCCGCTGGAGAACGCTTCTTCCGACAGCTCGATTGAAACGCCGTCCATTTTGGACTCCAGTTTGTCTTCCGCTTCCTCGTCGGCTTCTTCATCCGCCCCAAAGCAATGGACCGGCAAGGCCTATCCTATCCAGGAGCTGGAAATGGCCAATACCGGCGTTACTTATGGGAATATTGTAGTAAAAAATTCCAGCAAAGTGCATAAGGTCGATATCCCGGCAGTGCTGGCCCAGCGGCCGGATGTACATATCAAAAAAGACGGGACCCCACAGGTGCTGATTTATCACACCCATACCACGGAATCCTATATGGAGGAGGAATCCGACACCTACTTTTCCGATATGCCTACCCGTACCCAGGACAACAATCTGAATGTGGTGCGTGTGGGGGAAGAGATCGCCAAACGTCTGCGCGAGGCCGGGATTGGCGTGGTGCACGATACCACCGTACACGATTACCCCAGCTACAGCGGCTCGTATGACCGGTCGATAGAAACCATGCGGAAAAACCTGGAACAATACCCCACCATCCAGGTGACGCTGGACATCCACCGCGACGCGCTGGGCGGGGATACGCGGCTCAAGCCCACCACCACGGTAAACGGCAAGAAGGCGGCGCAGATTATGATCATCAGCGGCTGTGACGACGACGGCAGCCTGGGCTTCCCTGACTGGGAGTATAACCTGCGGCTGGCCATGCGGCTTCAGCAGGCGGGTGCGGAATATGACGGGCAGCTGATGCGGCCGCTGAACTTTACCCCCAGCAAATACAACGAACATATGACACACGGGTCGCTGCTGGTGGAGTTCGGCACGGAAGTCAGCACGATTGACGAGGCGGTGTATTCGGGCCAGTTGTTTGGCGATGCGCTGGTCAAGGTGCTCAACGAATTGGTCGATTGATCGAAAAAAGGAAAAATTTCTTTCAAAACCGTAAACTGGAGTAACAAACTTGCAAGAGTCGTGGATTTTTCCACAGGAACTGTTTATAATGTTTAAAGCTGGGGAAGATACTCGGAAAAAAGGATCAAAAAAAGGGAAAATATTCATATATTGTTCAATCAACGATCTATAAAATTTGCTACACTAAAAGAGATAGGGGTTTCCTATTTTTGCCGAATTCAGCACGGGTGGGGGAGGATGTCATGGCAAGAAAGTCGAAATTGCAGTTTTTTGCTTTTCTTCTCAGTGTAGCAGCTACGGCCCTTGCGGTCAGTAGCCTTCTTGCCCTGCCTGCCTTTGCCCAGCCCATCTATTCTGCCCCGTCGGGCTCCGGCGGGGAGGCGGTTTCCGGCCCGCCTCTTTCCAGCGGCCTTTCTCCGCCTTCGTCTGCCCCGCCATCTTCTGCGGCGTCCCAGACCCCTTCGTCCAGTCAGGCAGTGCCTTCTGCTGCCGGAGCCTCCGCAGGGACGTCTTCCGGCAGTGTTTCCCGGCCCGCTGCGCCGTCGTCTGCGGCAGGGGCAGCTTCTTCGGCGGTATCGGACGGCGCGGGAGAGGTTTCCTTTCCCGGCGTACCGGCCGGCACGTCCAGCGGGTCGGACACGGTGGTGTTTGAGAATTCCTCCGCCGTGGACTGGGCTGAGCAGGAAGCGGCGCTGACCCGGCGGGTGAATGTGATTGGCATTGTTTCATGGGCGCTGATTGGCGTGGGAATTTTGGTTGTGCTCATTGTGCTGTTCCTGGTGACCCGCGGGCCGCCGGGCGGCGGGATGGGCCGCAAACGGTACCGTGAGCAAAAGGAATCCCGCACCAGGCGGATGATGGACGACAATCATTATCGCAAATATTGACAGGCAGGCTGTATCGGCCGGGCCTGTTTTTCTTTTGCCCCGCGCGAGAATCCGATTGAAATTTGTCGCCTGTTTTGGTATGATAGAAGAAACAAAACGGAGGAGGATTCGGGATGAAACAGGGCAAGCGGGCAGTTTTAGGGTGCCTTTTTGGGGTGTTGGCGGCGGCAGTGCTCGGCGCGTGCTCCTCTACCCCGCAGAATACAGTGGCGACGGTCGAGCTCACGCAGGAGGAACAGACCATTGCGACGGCGGCCAGCGATATTTTTGTCAAATACCAGCTCGAGCCGGGCAGGACCTACGAGGTGGCAGTGACCTCTTACCGGAACGGATTGCAGCAGCAAAGGAAAACCCTGACGAATCTTGCGGCTACGGAAGAAAACAATACCCTGCTGCTCAGCGGGTACAATACCGAAGGGATTAACTATAGCTGGATTGTGACGGCCCCCGGGGAACGGGTGACGTGTCCTGCGCCGGGGTTCGAGGACGACGGGAGTACCAATCGGGTAAAAATCCAGGATATTGGGCAAAGCGATCTGCCCATGGAAGCCGGGCAGGAATACCTGCTGTATTATGTGGCGTACAAGGCCGGGGCCAGTACCCTGACAATTTCCGAAAAGCCGTTCCACGAATGGAACACCGTGACGGACAAGGATACCCTGCTCCAGGACTTTGACTGCGCGTACCTCATTACGATTTCCGTGGCGGCCTGACCGTCCGGCAAGACGGCGGCGGGCCGTCTTTTTTATTTACAAGCGGATACGGATTGTGCTATAATAAAACGCGGAATTTCGGGCATTCCGTCTCCCTGCCGGGCGTGGTCACTGGCTGTGTATGGGATGTGGAATAGAGTTTGGATGGTTTTATGATTCGAGGAGAGATGCGTTATGCAAAAAATCAGCACAGACCCTTCCGCACCACGGAAGGGCTTCCTCCAGCGGGAGCTGCACGAATGGTTCGGCAACCCGCTGGGGGATTTTTGGGGCGGGGTAGTCACCACGCTGGCGCTCATCCCGGAGGTGATCGGGTTTACGCTGGTAGCGGGGATCCCTCCGTATATGGGCTTGTTCGCCTGCATTATCCTGCCGGTGTTCATGTCCTTTTTCGGCGGCTGCCCGGCGCTGGTCACCGGCGGTGCGGGCAGCACCATCCTGGCGGCGGTGCCGCTGGTTACGGCGTACTGGGACACCCATCCCGAGTACCTCTTCGCCGCCACCTTCCTTGCCGGGGTGATCATGTTTATCCTGGGGGTAGTGCGCTTTGGCAGCCTGATCCGTTTCATTCCCACGTCGGTGATGAACGGCTTTGTCAACGGGTTTGCCACCGTTATTTTCATCTCGCAGGCCAAGCTGTGCTTTGGGGATGACGTCAACTGGCTGATGTATGTGCTCATTGCGGTGGGGATTGCCATTATCTACGCATTCCCCCTGCTGCAAAAGCGGGTAAAGCCCCTGCAGAAGATCCCGGCGTCGTTTGTGGCCATCGGACTGATCACCGCGTTTACCCTGCTGTCCGGCGTGCATGTCAAAACCATTGGGGATATGGGATCGGTTTCGGCCAGCTTTGAGCATGTGGGCCAGATTTTTGCCCGGCTGCCGCAGGTGTTCACCATGGAGTGCTTCCTGGCCATCCTGCCGTTCTCGTTCACCATCGCCTTTACCGGCGTAATGGAGTCGCTGCTGACCTCGCGGCTCGTAGACGAAACCCTGCAAACCACCAGCCGCAAAAACCGGGAGTGTATGGCGCTTGGGGCGGGCAATGTACTTTGCAGCATTTTGGGATCGTCGCCCGGCTGCGGTATGATTGCCATGGCGGTGACGAACATGAAGTCCGGCGGCAAAGGGCGGCTTTCGACGTTGTTCATCGGGATTTTCATGGCGATCCTGCTGTTCACGCTGGGCTTCTTCATGGAGATGATCCCCTTGGCCGCGCTGGTGGCGGTGATGTTTACCGTATGCTTCCACACGGTAAAATGGCCCACGCTTACGAAGATCTACCAGTTCCCGCTGGAAGAAACAGTATTGATGCTGTCCACTGCGGCGGTGGTCATCTCGACGGAAAATATCCCCTATGGGGTGGCGGTCGGCATGATTATCTACGGCCTGATGATGGCCGCCAAAAAACTGCTGCCCCTTGCTTGGCGGCTGCCGGCTTGTGTTTTGCTGGTCGCTGCGGGCGCGGCATGCGTCTGGATTGGCTGGGGCACGGTGGTGGCCATGGCTTTAGGTGTGGCATGCGTATGCATTGCCGCTGCCGTGCGGCGGGAAGAGGGGGCCGGCCCCCGCGAAAAGGCTTGGGCTGCGGCGATGATTGCCGTGGGGTTTGCGCTGGTTGCCTGCGGGATTGTCTTTGTGGTGACCGGATCGATTTTCCCGGATTTGCCGTGGTTCTCCTGGGGGATGCTCCACGGGGAATAAAAAGAATAAAAATGGATCAAAAAAACCGGGGCGGGATCGCTCCGGTTTTTATTTTGGTTGTCCTGCTGCGGGGCGGGACGCTAAGTGGTATGGATTTGTTTTTTGTAGGGAAGCTTAATGGGGGTCTTCCCCAACAGATAATCGGTGGAAACATGGAAAAAATCCGAGAGGAATTCGAGATGGTGCAGGGGAAGCTCATATTTTTCGCACTCATAATCCGAGTAATATTGCCGGGATGTTTTGAGAAGGGCCGCAATATCTTCCTGGGTCATTTTCCTATCTTTTCTCAATTCTTTCAAAATTCCGCCTTTTTGCATGGTATACCCTCCCTGTATTGCCATATGTACAAAAATGCCTATCCAAATTTTTCTCAATTCCCTATGGAATATAATTCTATTTTGCCATAAATCCGGAAAAATGTCAACGAGAAATTCATGAATTTTCATTACACAAAAGGAAGGAAAGCAAGGCGGGTTTTTGCAGAAGGAAGGAAAGCGATGCTAAAAATTTTGTATATTTTGGGAAACAAAAATACAGAAAATCCAATCGGTTTCAGCTTGTTGAATAATCCTGAAAATTTTATGAAAAATCTAGGTAAACCCTCTTGATTTCTTCGAGCGCCTGGCGTATGATAGAGGATATTATATCCTGGCCATCATTTTTAGAAAAAAACTGTCTTTCTGTTCAAAAAATCTGGAACATCAAACGAAAAGAGGTCTTCTTCAATGTCTGCTGACAGTCCTTTTGGAAAATGGATGAAGAACATCCCGCCGGTGCGGGTCATTACGATTAGCTTCGTGCTGGTCATTCTCGCAGGGGCCGTGCTGCTGGCCCTTCCCTTCACCACCCGCAGCGGGGAAAGCACCCCCTTCTTAGACGCGCTGTTCACCTCTACTTCGGCCACCTGCGTCACCGGTCTGATTGTCTTCGATACCTGGACCCACTGGAATGTGGCCGGGCAGATCGTCATTTTGCTCCTGATACAAATCGGCGGGCTGGGATTGATGACCATCACCACGGGATTTACTCTTCTGCTGCGCCGCAAGCTGGCGCTCAAGGACCTGGTGATGGCGCGGGAGACCACCAACGGAAGCAACCTGAATGTGGCGCATTTGCTGCGCATGGTGCTGATTTTTACCTTTGCGACGGAGCTGCTTGGCGCGGCGGTGCTGATGATCCGTTTTATCCCGGATTTCGGCGCGTATGGGATATGGCTTTCGGTGTTCCACTCCATTGCGGCGTTTTGCAATGCGGGGTTTGATATCCTGGGCTTTATCCCGGGCAATTCGAGCATGAATGCATATGTCGGCGACCCGCTGGTCTGCGTGACACTCGCGTTGCTGATTACCGTAGGCGGATTGGGTTTTATTGTCATCAGCGATATTTATTTAAAAAAGATGCACCCCTTGATCCAGCGCAGACACCGCGAGCACCTGAACTTTCATTCCCTCATTGTGCTGATTTCCACCGTGGGGATTCTGCTCCTTGGCACCGGCTTGATTTTGGGGTTTGAATACCACAATACCACGCTGGAAGGGCTGAACTTTTTTGAAAAGCTCAACGCGGCCTTTTTCCAAACCGCCAGTTCCCGGACTGCCGGCTTTGCCTCCATCAATCTGGGGCTGGAAACCACCGTGACAAAACTAATCACTATTTTGATTATGTTTGTGGGCGCATCGCCGGCGTCGACCGGCGGCGGAGCAAAAACTACCACGGTCATGGTGCTGCTGGCAACGGTGTTCAGCGTACTTCGGGGAAGGGAAGACACGACCCTGCTGCGCCGCCGCATTGACCAGGCTACCGTATACCGCTCCATCGCCATTTTTTTCTGTGCGGTAGCCATGATTTTAATTACGTCCACCGTTATTTTGAGCACAACCCCGGGCGTTGGTGCGCTGGACGCCCTATTTGAAGCCACCTCTGCCTTTTCTACCACGGGTGTGACTACGGGCATTACCCCCTCGTTGAGCGTCCCTTCTAAAATTGCGGTGATTATTACTATGTTTATTGGTAGGGTAGGTCCGGTTTCCATTGCTTTGTCCATGGTAATCCGGAAGATCCGCCATTCCACGGCGATCCTTCCGGAAGGGAAAATTATTGTTGGATAAACCGGGTTAATCCGGCAGATCCGTGTGATACATGACAATCGCATCATTGGCGGGGCAGAATCCCTCTTTACGGTAAAACCCCTCGCTGCTGTGGTAGGAAACCAGGGTGATTCGCAGGAAATCCCGGTAATCCCGCTTGACCATTTCCAGCAGACGCTTGCCAATCCCCTTGCCCTGGTATGCCGGATCCACCAGCAGGAAGGGGATGTACGCGGTCATATTGCCGTCGTCCAGCACATTGATCAAGCCCACGAGCGTTTTGCCGTCCCAGGCAGTGTAGACGGTATCGGATCCATGGATGGCACGGGCCAGCCGCTGGGGATATTTTGCTGAGGACCAGTTGACCGAAGCGAATAACCGTTCCAAGGGCTGCGCAGATATATTTCTATTTTTTTGGTAGATGATAGACATGGAAGTCAGTCCTTTCTTCAGAGATCTATATTTTTAGAATATGGCGGGTTTTCTTTCGTGTGAGTTGGCTGCGCGATAAAATTTTTCTCTTCTATTGCGTTTTTATCGGGAATGTGCGATAATTAAAGATAGAAAAGAAATTTCCTTATTATAGAATGAGAAAGAAGGCGAGCGTTATGGTAGAAGCTATTGCAGAATTGAGCACGCAGATGCATATGCAGCAAACGATGCAGAGCGTCGGGACGGCAGTCCTGAAGCAGACCATGGAGATGGTGGAAACCCAAGGCCAAATGCTGGTGCAAAACATGCAGGCGTCCAACCCGGTATCGTTTGGCCATCAGTTGGATGTGCGGGTATAAACCGGAGACAGTTTCATACACATGGTTCTGCCAAAGGGGATTCCCGAAAGAACAAAGCCGTCCGCTAAGCTTGTAAAGCTGGGGCGGCTTTTTTAGTCACAAGGAGGTTGAAAATGGCGGTTTCTTCAATTTTTCCATCAAATTTTTCTTATTCTTCCCCTTCAGCCTTTGCGGCAAGAGGACAGGCGGGGGAAAAAACAGCGGATGGTACGTCTGCAATGCAAGATCCGGGACTCTCCGGCCAAGCGCAGGGGACATCGGCGTTCCTGACAAGGCAGGCAGAAGCAAGCCAAACCGAGGAGGGCACCAAACTCCCCGGCCAGGAAGCCCTGGAAGCGGGAGAATGTGAAACCTGCGAAAACCGGAAGTATCAGGATGGATCGGACGATCCAGGGGTATCATTTAAAACGCCGGCCCGTATTGCGCCGGAGATGGCCGCCGCGACAGTGCGCAGCCATGAGATGGAGCACGTTTCACGCGAGCAGTTCCAG
This sequence comes from uncultured Clostridia bacterium, assembly GCA_904397205.1. Classification (GTDB taxonomy): domain Bacteria; phylum Bacillota; class Clostridia; order Oscillospirales; family Acutalibacteraceae; genus UMGS1071. The sequence continues at coordinate 7,093 of CAJFOO010000015.1, read as the reverse complement.
GCGGAGCAGGAAGGCCGGGAAGTGGTGTCGCAGACGGTGACCCTGCACTCGGGCATTTGCCCGGAATGCGGGAAAGTATATGTTTCAGGCGGTACCACGCGAACTACCACGCGGGCGGCTTCGGCCGATACGTTCCTGTATACGGGCGCGCATAACCGGCGGGCTCCCGGCAATCATTTGCAGGAACAGGCATAAAAGACAAAACCACGGCAGGGTGCGCAAAGGCACCCTGTTTTTTTGTGTGGGAAAACAGGGTTATTTTTTGGCCGTCAATTCAAAACTGAGATCAAGCAGCCATTGGATTTTCTCATCCGCTATGCTGCCATCTATCCGCATGGTGATCCAATGGGCTTTGTTCATATGGTAGGCCGGGTAGAAGCCGTTTTCTTCCCGCAGCGATCCGATCAGGCAGGGATCACACTTCACATTCAGCACATCCACGCTTCCTTGCTCTCCTGGTTCCAGCCGGTTTTTTGGGATGTTCAGGATAAGCGCAAACCATTTGCGATTATCCCGGTGGCGGAATACCGCGTAATCCGGATGGTTTTCCCATGGATGTTCTTCCGCTGCCCTATAGGTTTCCGTGATATATTGTTTGAGTTGGGTTTTGTCCATGTTGGTTTCTGCCTCCAGCGGAAAAAATAAAGCGGCGGGCACAAAACAACACGCACCCCTAAAGAGGGGCGCGTGTTTAGGATGGGCAACTTGCCGCTGGCGCGCTTGAAGGGATTTGAACCCCCGGCTTCGTCCTTAGGAGGGACGCACTCTATCCAGCTGAGTTACAAGCGCAGGATACCTCCTATTGTATCGTAAACCTCTGGGTTTGTCAATCTCCCTTTGCGCTGCCGATGGATAGATTGGGCAAGGCATTATTGGTGCCCTTTGAAGAATTTATCCCAGTCAATTTCCTTCATTTTTTCCTCGGTGGATTTTGGGGGCTCGGAATCCCCGGGGGACGTTTGGGACGGGGTAGCGTCGGAATGCGATCGGATATCCCGGTTGGGATCCTCGTCATAAGAAAGGGGAGCGGTGTCCTCGTGCTGGGAATAGAAGCTCTCCCGGTAGGTCGATGCGGAGCCATACGGCGGCTCATTGGGATCGTAGTCATAATCATCGTCATAGCCGTCGTAATCCAAGCTGTGGGTATCTTCGGTCAGCTTGGGCTTGCGGCCCTTGTAGATAAACTGGGAGTAGATAAAGAAAGCAATTCCGGCAGCGCCCAGAATGAGGGCGATGATGCCGATGATCAGGATGGTGGATACCCCGCCGCCGGTGCCGCCCTCGTCACGGAAAATACCGCCTACTGCGATGTCTGGAAGGGAATAGGTATTGCTGGCCGGATTGGAAGCATCTCCGGAATTTGCCTGGTAGGAATTGAGTCCTAAAAGCTCATTCCAATCCTGGGAAGACAGCTCTGAACGGTCGTCTTCCTGCGCCTGCGCGATGGGGTCGGGAGGATTGGTATTGGTAGCCGGCGGCGCGTCGTGATAGTTGTTCTCATTCTGGGAGTTGTTGGGGTTCCACTCCACATAGTAGTCGCTGGAGGTTGTGTTTGGGTCTTCTTCCGATACAGTGCCGCTGCTGCTGTCCGGATCCTCCCAGGGGGAAGAGCTGGCAGAGGAGGCGGATTCCCAGGAATCACTGTTAGAACTGGAGGGTGTGGAGACTTCCGGGGAAGAACTTTGCGGTGTACTGGAGGAAGGCAAATCCGGTTCTGAAGAGACAGCCGGGGAAGAAGAGGAAGGATCGGGAGTTTGCCCAGGAGAGGAAGAAGTATTGGGCAGTTCCGGTTTGGGGTCGTCGGTGGTGATGGTTTGTCCGTTTCCAGGATCTGTGGGGATATCGGTCTCCCCTTCCGCCGCCCACACGGGGATGGCGCACAGGGCGCTGATGCATAGGCCGGTGAAAAAAAGAGTCAGGAGCCGGGCCTTTTTGGAACCGGTTTTTCGACGGGATGAAAACGATTTACGATTGAACTGCATAACGAAGACTCCTGTTTCTGAAAATATCGGATAGCCAAGTTAAAAAACCAAGCCGGGCAGAATGTTTTAATTTTCCCTTTTATGATAGCACGAACGCAAGGGAAAAACAACGCCTTTTATTAAAGCGGTATGCTGCTGCAGGGAAAGGGGGAGCTATTTTTTTAAAAACTCCTCAATGCGGAACCGGGGGCGGGCCTTGACTTCGTTGTAAATTTTGCCGATGTATCCGCCGACTACCCCGATGCACAAAAGCTGGATTCCCCCAAGCAGCCAGATAGAGGCGATAATGGCTGTCCAGCCGGCGACTGCCTGGTTGGTCAGGTAAGAAATCAGGGCGTAGAGCAAGCCGAATACACTCAGGATAGAAATGATAATCCCGAGGTTGGAGATAATCTTCAGGGGCTTGACACTGAAGGACGTGACGCCGTCGAGGGCAAAGGAGATCATTTTTTTCAGGGGATATTTGGATTCCCCGGCAAAGCGTTCCTGCCGGTCGTAGTAGACATAGTCATGGCGGTAGCCGATGAGCGGGACAATCCCCCGCAAAAACAGGTTGGTTTCGCGGTATTCGGCGAGCGCTTCCAGGGCGCGCTTGCTCATCAGGCGGTAATCCGCGTGGTTATAGACTAAGTCTACACCAAGCACCTTCATAAATTTGTAGAAACCTTGGGCTGTCCCGCGTTTAAATGCGCTGTCGGTATCACGGTTTTTTCGTACGCCGTAAACAATGTCGCAGCCGTCGCGGAATTTTTCCAGGAACTCGTCCAGTACCTGGATATCGTCCTGCAAATCTGCGTCCAGACTGATTGCGCAGTCCGCGTATTCCTTGGCGGCCATCAGCCCGGCAAGCAGCGCGTTCTGATGTCCCCGGTTATGGGCGAGCTTTACCCCGGATATGAGTGTGTTTTCCTGGTGGTATTGCTCGATGAGCTTCCAGGTATGGTCCTTGCTGCCGTCGTCCACAAACAGGATGCGGCTTTCTGGAGAGACGCTCCCTTGGGTGATCAGGGATCGGAGTTTTTCGGTAAGCTGCTTGCAGGTTTCCGGCAAGACGGCTTCTTCATTATAGCAGGGAACGACAAGATACACGATAGACATAGGAACCTCCTACCGTCACTACTTTGGTTTGGTTTTTCCTTTTTTGATGCGCATCCGTGCACCCGGGCGATGGGAACCCGCTACCCGCCGGGGCCCTCGTTTGACGGCGGAAAGCGGCAGGCCGGTGTAATCGTCGAGGATGCCATTGTGCACCGGCAGGCGGGTAAGGCCCAGTGCGCGGGCCCGGCGTTTTTCCCAGGCATTCATGCCCCACACATACCCGAAGAACAGGGCAAAGCTGCCGGCCGTGACGCAGATGCCTGCCGTGAGGCCGGGGGTATAGTAGTCAAAGCGGATGGTTGATGTGCCCGCCGGGACGCGGACCGCCATAAAGCCGACGTTTACCTTTTCGATTTCGGCGGGCTGGCCGTTCACCGTGGCCGACCAGCCAGACTCATAAGGCACACTGAAAAAGACCAGACGGTCCTGATCGGAGGTGAATGTGGCGGAAAACCCGCGGTTGTCCCGGGCAAAAAACGAGCAGCTCATGGCCTGCCGGTCCAAACAGTCCTCAAGATAGGCCTGCTCGCTGTACTCAGGATACGGGTTGCTTTCCAGCAGCGGGGACAGGATGTCCTGGTATTTATGTACCTCGCTGTCTTCGATTACAATGGCTTTGAGCAGCAGCAGATGCCGGTTTTCCTGCAGGGCGTTGTTGTATTCCGAGCGGGTGACATAATAATCATAGCTGAAGCCCATGGGGATATAATACTGGTTTTCCCAAATATCGAACCCGTTTTGGGTGTCGATCAGCTTCCAGCCGGGCATCTGGGGCTCGCTGTCCAGATCGCTGAAGTAGTTGGAATCCTGGATATCGTCAAAGAGATATTTGCAGGAAGTCAGCCCCCGCAGCCCATAATACTGGATATCCGGGCGGGAACCGACGTCACGGGTGACCCCGATGGTGGGATAAAACTCCATGATGGAGCCCGGCACAATGCTGTGGAACGCCTGGATCGAAGGGATCTGCCAGTACATGGCCTGGTTGTCCATGCTTTTGTAAAAGTCCGAGCGCACATCCTGTAAATCCGTCAGGGTAATATCTTCCCCGCCGTTGAGGGCATAGGGGATGATCTTTTTATGGGTATCGTCGGACTGTGTTTTGCCCAGCGCAATAAAATAGGCGGAATATACCACGGAAACCAGCGCAACGCTGCACAGCGCCACCCGGTGGAAGACCTGCGGCCGCCGCCCCCGCAGCACCAGGATCAGCCCCAACAGCAGCAGGCTGAGCAGGGAAATCGCCACATACGCCCAAAACCGGGTAGGATAGGCCTCCAGGCCAATGGTTGTGGTGGTTTCCCCGCCAGAGCTGACGGTCTTGGGGAACAGGCCGATCGGCAGGCAGATCCCCAGGGTAATGGCGGTGGTCCAAATGAGGGCCCGCTTCCAGTTGATTTGGTCGAGATCCAGGCTCAGCACGGTAGAAAGGCTCATCATGAGAGTGAGGGTATAGAACCAGCGGGCATAGTAATTGGCGTTGAACGCCTGGAACGCGCTGTTTAAAAACGGCACCATCGCCATGAGGAACAGCACGCCCAGCAGCACCTTGAGCCAGTGCTTTTTGCGCCGCTGCAAGAACGCGATTACGCCCGTCATGCTGAACAGCGGCAGCCATGCGCCAAGCGAAGCCCATTTGGATTCGGAGTCGGGGGTAAAATTGGGGCGCGCGGGGATATCCGGCGGGAAAAAGAAGCATTCCAGGATATGCAGGTACCGCTGGGGGATGTTGTACAGCAGCGCATTCCATCCCTGGGTGGGGTTGTCCACCCGGGGGTTTTGCAGCACCGCCAGGCATGAAGGGATAAGCAGCAGCGCAGACATCGCCACGCCCAGCACAGACTCGAACAAAAGCCACAGGAAATCCTTTACCGACATGCGCCAGCTGCGGGTAATGCACCGCACGGCCCAGTAGACAAAGCAAAACACAGCTTGCCCCACAAAGAAATAGTAGTTCATGAAGCAGGAGGCAAACACCATCAGGGCGAATACCCCGCGCCGCCGGGTATACATGAATTCATCGAGAGCAAAGAGCAGCAGCGGGAAGATGACGATGGCTTCGTGGAAATGGTTGAAGAAGATATTGTAGATGGAAAACCCGGAAAATGCATACAGCATCCCGCCGATGAGGGCAGTTTTCCGGTTTTTGGCATACCGCTTTAAGTAAATAAACCCCGTCAGCGACGCGCAGCCGAATTTGAGGATGAGCAGCGGGCCCATCAGATACGGCACGGCGTCGCTGGGGAAGGGAAGGGTCAGCCAGAAAAACGGGCTGCCCAGCAGGTAGAAGCTGTAAGACCCGATAAAATTCGCCCCGAGATCCGTTGTCCAGCTCCAAAAGATGTTGCCGCTGCGGATCGCGTCGTGGCACATTTGATAAAACGGTACCTGCTGCACATTAAAGTCGCCGTAAAACAGGAAATACCCGTTGTCAAATACAATAAACGGGATGAAAAAAATAAACGAGACTGCCAGCCCGTAGATAAATGCTTTGAGGGAATAGCTGTCGGAAATCCGCCGTTTTCCATGCGTCCGGCCTTCCAGGGTACGCTCCACCGTGTCCTCTCCTTTCTTGCAAACAATCTATCCCATTATAGCACTTAGGGGGACTGAAAGAAAGGGAAAAGCAAGAATTCAAAAATTTTTCATAATTTTTTCGGCAATCCGTCACAAACTTTGGGAAAGAAGCCATCCGCTGCGCGGTTGAAAACCGGGGGAAGATGGAGTATAGTAAGGGAAAACGAACGGCTTGCCGGCAGGCGGCCGGTTAGGAGGGGTCCCATGCATCCGTTTTACGCCATGCTTTCCCGGATGAAGTATATTAACCGGTGGGGGCTTATGCGCAACACCCAGACCGAAAACCTCTGCGAACATAGCTGGGATACAGCTGTCATCGCGCATGCTTTGGCCGTCTTGCGCAATACCCGCTTTGGCGGCCATGCCAATCCCGAGCGCGCCGCGACACTGGCGTTGTTCCACGACGTCACCGAGGTGATCACGGGGGATTTGCCTACCCCGGTGAAATATTATAATGCGGAGATCCGCCGCGCTTACCGCGAGGTGGAGGATATGGCCCAGCGGCGGCTGCTCTCCATGCTGCCCGGGGATCTGCAGCCTGTCTACCGGCGGCTGGTTGCGCAGGACGATCCCCGGGATGCCGAACTGCTGCCGCTGGTGAAAGCGGCGGATAAGCTTTCGGCCATTATCAAATGTATGGAGGAGCGCTCCATGGGCAACCAGGAGTTTACACAGGCCGAGCAAACCCTGCGGGAATCGCTGGCCGCCCTGCATATACCGGAGGCGGACTGGTTTGCCGCGCAGATTTTGCCTTCGTATGCCTTGACGCTTGACGAACAGGATAACCCATGACGGCGGCGTTGGAGAATGGAAACAGTTTTTTCATAAAATTATTCTTTTTTAGAATTAAATATCGACGTCCGGGGTGTATAATAAAGTCTGAATTTTGCGGTCTTGCACTTTTTTTGTCAGATAGCAAGACTCCCCAGTAAGGAGGGCGTGATTTGGGAAAACAGAAACGGGGCCTTGAGGCCGCCAGGGAACCCTGGAAGGACAAGCCCCCAAAACGTAAACTCAGCAAAAAGCGCAAGGCAGTTAATATTACCGTGGTCATCTTCAGCATCCTGTTCCTTTTGGTAGGCGGCGGCTGCATGTACGCCGACGGGATGCTCGGCCTGATTGATTTCCAGACCAATGACGAGGAATGGCAGGCCCCCTCGAATGTGGAAACAGGGGAGATGGTTTCGCAGATTTACACCTCGATCAATTTAGGCGAAGGCAGTTCCGGGCTGTACCATGACGATGCAGTGATGAATATCCTCCTGCTGGGCGTGGACGATTACCAGGCCAACGACGTGGGCCGCAGCGATTCCCAGATCCTGGTCACGATCGATACCCGCCACCAGAAGATCAAGCTCACCTCCTTCATGCGCGATATGTACGTCAACATCCCCGGGTACGGGGCTAACCGCATCAATACGGCATATACCTACGGC
>CAJFOO010000014.1 GCA_904397205.1 uncultured Clostridia bacterium | reverse complement strand
CCTGCGCAGGGAAATTCGAAATGGCAAAGCTGGCAAAACAGCTCAATTATGACGCGATTCATGACACCGTGCATGAAATGGCAAAAGACGAAGCCCGCCATGGCTCTGGCTTTGCCGGCTTGCTGAAGAGATATTTCTAATTTTCCTGCCGGTTCTCCCCTTTCTAAAAACACACAGCATTGCAATCTACGGCGCAGCGTTAAGGAATCACGCTGCGCCGTGTGCTTTTTACGAAATTTTCATCTTCCCTTTACAAAAACACGATAGATCCCTTTCCGCTTCCTTGCTAAAATCAAAGGGAAATCCAAAAAACCTTGCGGGGGAGGGAACACTGGGATGCCATTATTTACCATAGAAACCCCATTGTCCACCACAGCAAATACTATCCTGATTGCCACAGCTTTTGGTATTCCTCTTATTGCCATTATAATAGTCCTGTATAAAGTGTTTTTCCATGCTAAGCGCAAAGAAAAAAAGGGAGGATACCAGATCCACACAGTCGGTTTTATCCGCTCCATAAGGCAGACGGGCACCTATATTAATGAAAACCCCCAGATGCGTATACAACTGGATGTTTTAAAGGAATCCGGCGGCCTGTTTCAAAGCACTTTGACAGCCGTTTTTGCTTTGTCTGAGATGCATATGCTTACACCAGCCCACCCGATCCCTGTCCTGTATAACCCCAGCAACCTCTCTGACGTAATCCTAGACCACCATGCGGATCCGGAGCACATTCAATCCATCCTGGACCGTTATAACAGCCTCAAACACCCTAACGATCTCACCTATGCGCAGCGCGAGGAAATCCGCCATGCGGGCAAGCCCCAAAAAGCCCTGCTGGAACACCTGCGCCTGACTGGGAAAGAGGAGCAGGGGGATCTGGAAGCGGAAATCGGCATCCGCATTACCAATAATGAGAAGGGGGACTTCACCCTCCAACGGACAATGTATGTGACACCAAAATCGCTCGACTACCTTACGATTGGCAAATATATCGATGTGACCCTCCTCTGGAAACCAGAAGGGGAATCCTTATTTACATTGAACCTCCCAATCGATACTTTCAGTTCGTAACCGCTACCCTTTTTTCCCTTTTTCCATCCCTTGGTGAGGGAAAGCCCTTGCTGGGTGTGGTTTCCCTACCAAACGTCTTTGCACATCCCGCCGCAACAACGTATACAATACAGAAAACAACGGGATAAACACGACCATCCCCCATACCCCTAACAGTGATCCTCCCGTTGTCACTGCTACCAGAACCCAAATCGGGGAAAGCCCTACAGAATTCCCCACAACATAAGGGTAAATCAAGTTGCTTTCCAACTGCTGAATCACAAAAAACAATACCAAAAACCAAATGGTTTTCCCTGGAGCTGCCAACAAGACGAAAAAAGCGCCCACCACACAGCCTATAAACGCTCCGAACATGGGGATTAAAGAAGTAAAAGCGAGAAACGCACTGATCATGATGGCATACGGAAACCGGAAAATCGTCATACCGATAAAAAATAATCCTCCTAAAATTACGGATTCCAGGCATTGTCCCGAAAGAAACCTGGAAAACGTCTGATCGGAAAGTTCCCCAATCTCCAGAATTTTCCGTTCCACGCGCGGAGAAGTATATGCCCGCAGCAGTTTTTTGATTTGGGCTGCTAAGGTTTCCTTTTGCAGCAATACATACAAGGCAAAAATAAATCCCAAAGTAAAGGTTACTATTCCCTGTATCACCCCTGTCACTACATTGACGGTAATGTGGAATAACCCCCCTACCCCGCCTTGCAGCACGGCCATGGCCTGCCCGCCGATTTCTTCCCAGTTTACGGCAAACTGGCTCATCCATGCCGCCAGTTGGGAATCTTGGCCCAGAGCTTGACGCAGCCAATCCTGGATGCGCTGCAAGAAAACCGGCACCTGATCCAAAAAAGAAATCACCGTTTTGGATAATTCCGGCAAAACCAGGAATAGGACAACTGCTATAATCGCAGCCACAAAAATCAGCGTCAATACCAAACAGACCGGACGGCGCAGCTTTTTCCAGATTTTCCCTGCCGGTTTTTTTCTTTCCCGGAATACTTTTGTTTCCAGAAACCGCATAGGGACATTCAGAATAAATGCAATCCCGAACCCCACGAAAAACGGCGCCAATAACTGCAGCAGGCTGCTTGCGAAGGACAGTACCATGGAAAGGTTTTGCAATCCTAAAAACAGAAGGATAGCAAATGCGATGATCAGCATGATCCGTTTCACATTTTTGATATTCCATTCCACCAACCATCCCTCCTTTCTTCCCTCTTAGTCTGGAAGAAGAAAGGCAAACTATTCTTCCTGCCTGCACTTTCCAAATCGGGGAATTCCCGGATGCAAAAAAGCCTCCCGCTTCAATAAACGGAAGGCTTTTTGTATTTATTTTAGAGATTCCAGCCTGTCGGCAACGGGTCCGATTTCCGGGCAGTCAACCTGTTCAATGAAACCAGTATCACAGCTTTTCGTAATATCCGGGCGGATCGGAAGCCGTCCTAAAATATCCAGCTGGTACTTTGCCGCGGTTTCTTCCAAATGGCTTTCCCCAAAAACGGAAATCCGTTTCCCACAGTCCGGGCATTCCACATAGCTCATGTTTTCCACCAGGCCCAAAATGGGTACATGCATCATTTTCGCCATATTGACTGCCTTGGAAACAATTAAAGATACCAGTTCCTGCGGGGAAGTCACCATGATTATGCCATCCAGCGGGAGGGACTGGAATACTGTGAGCGGGACATCTCCCGTGCCCGGCGGCATATCCACAAACATATAATCGATATTTTCCCAAATCACATCTTTCCAAAACTGCTTCACTGTCCCGGCAATAATCGGCCCGCGCCAAACCACCGGAGCGTCGTCATTCTCCAGCAGCAGGTTGACCGACATAACCTCAATCCCTTTGGGAGTGGTAACCGGATACAAAAGACCCGTTTCATTCCCCATTGCCTTTTCCTTTAACCCAAATACTTTCGGGATAGAAGGACCTGTCACATCGGCGTCCAATACGGCTGTGCGGTATCCACGGCGGTTCATCTGTACAGCCAGCAGGGAAGTAACAAACGATTTGCCTACCCCTCCCTTGCCGCTTACCACGCCAATCACCTTTTTCACACTACTGTATTCATTTAGTTTTTCTTTCATATCTGCAGGCGCCTGCCGGGAACTGCAATCCACTTGGCAGGAACCACAATCGTGTGTACAATTTTCGCTCATACTATAGTCCTTTCTCTCTTTCATCCATATATGGAAAACCAAACTGATAGGGATAACTTCCCTTAGGATATACTAGATATTGTAGTACACAAAGTTTGATTTGTCAAACTCTCTTTTCAAAATTCCATTTTCAGGCTCCGCAGGAATAACCCGGCCAGCACCTCATCCGGTTCCGCTTTTTCATGAATAATCTGACTCACCGCGGTACAAATCGGCAATTCTACGCCCGATTTTTCTCCCAGCCGCAGCAAAGCTGTAGTGGTTGCTACCCCTTCAGCCAACATACCATAGGGCTTCCCCTGAATAAAGCATTCCCCAAATTGACGGTTATGACTGAATTCAGAAAATACCGTTGCCTGATAATCTCCCAAGTGCGCCAGCCCATAAGCGGATATTTCCTTGCCGCCAAGAGATTGGATCAGCCGGGCAATCTCCCGGGTTCCCCGGGACATCAGCGCACCTTTCAGTGCGGTCAAGCCCTTTCCGTCCAGCATACCGGCCGCAATACCAATTACATTCTTAGCTGCTGCACCAATTTCATTGCCGATCAGGTCATCCCCATAATAAAACCGGATCAACGGTCCGGAAAACATGGCTACCAAGCGGGTCTTCACCGCAGGATCCCGGCTGTCAATCACCATGCAGTTAGGGATATTTCGGGTAAAATCCTGGACATGTCCCGGTCCGACCCAAATGGCGGTTGAGGCTTTCGTAAATTCCTCCACCACCTGTGTCAGACGTTTTCCTGTGCTTTCTTCTATCCCTTTCATGCACAGTACGAGCGTCCGCCCGTCCAAAGGATATGCTGCCAGTTCCTCCATCAGCCTTCGCAAATTCTGGGCGCCAATAGAAATAACCAGGGTTTCTGCTTGAACGGCTTCCTCCAGACAATCTGTTAATGCCACATCCGGTTCCAGATTGACCAGCCCGTTGCTGCGGGTCTGCCGGAATGCTTCCAGATGAGGCGAACCCTTTCGGCCATACAACGTTACCATATGGCCAAGCCGCCGTAAATACCACGCTAAAAAGCTGCCCCATCTCCCGCAGCCAATTACGGCTATTTTTTGTTGTTTCATGGCAATATCCCCTTTTTCATTGTACTACACCTTGCTGGCGGGCGGATCGCGGCAGGCAGAGCAGGTATCCCGATCGTGCGTACAACCGGATCCTCTATTCCAGCCTCCTCTGCCCGCGATTCCCGTTTTCTGCATCCATTGTACCACAAAAGCAGCCGAAGCCAAGGAGATTTATAGGAAATTCAGAAAGAATTTACAAACCCTTTTCCGTTGATGTTCCGTCGGACGGAGCAGGTAAAGGCGGGGAAATTTTGGGCAGGGCAAACCAGAAAGTGCTTCCCTTCCCCAGTATGCTGTGTACCCCGTATACCGCACCGGTATGCATATCCAGGATGGTTTTGACAATCGACAGCCCCAGACCCGTGCCAATCTGCGCCCGTTTATGGGATTTATCGACCTTGTAATACCGCTGCCAAATATCCTGAAGCTGGTTTTGTTCCAAGCCTTCCCCTGTATCCTGTACCTCTACCTGTACATATCCGGGACGAGCAGATGGAAGAGACTGGATAATGGTGACCTTTTTATCCCGTCCTGTGTAGGTAATGGCGTTATTCACCAGGTTATAGACGACCTGCGAAATCTTTAGTTCATCCGCGCGCACCCAGATTTCTTCTGTAAACCGGAAACGGATATCGTAATCTACCAGCTTATTGTAACGGAGCAAAATTTCCTGGATACTCCGCGTCAAATTGAATTCCTTCAGACTGAGCGTCTGTGTACCGGACTGTAATTTGGAAATATCCAGCACATCGTTGACCAGCGTATTGAGCCGCTTGGCTTCGTCAATCACCACCTGAATATTTTCCGGCGTATTTTCTCCCGGAATGTCGCGCATCGCTTCGCTGTACCCGATAATCATGGTGAGGGGAGTACGCAAATCATGGGAGATGTTCGCCACTAACTCCCGCTGCAAGCCTTCCACTTTCGAGAGCTCCTGCGCGGCATAATTGAGCGTTTTAGCCAGCTCTACAATTTCCCCGTATCCTTCCTCGGCAAAGTGAATATCGTAGTTGCCGGTTGCCAGCTTCTTTGCGGATTCATTAATTTTAATAATCGGTTTAGAAATCCAGCGATCCAGCACAATACCGATTCCTAAAGCAATCAACAGCAGAAACCCGGTAATCCAGAGCAGCTGGGTCTGTAAGGTCTGTACCGTCGCATTCACCGGGATGAGGGACGCGTTAAGCAAAACCAACCGGTTGCTGCCATCCTCCAGCTGGGAAATGCTTGCGTACAAAATCATACCGGGATGGCTTTCTACCTCCATCCCTTCCGGCTCCTGCCCGTTAATCTGAATCCCTCTTCCCAGATAGCTGCCGCCATTTTTTTGTACCAGATAATATAAATATACCAAATCCTGCGCACGCAGCTTGTGGATAATACAATTGGGGGAAGCTTCCGAATCAATGTAAACATACCCCGCCTCGTCTGAAATGATAACACAGGTCTGTTTTTCCAAAGCCATATTCTGGATTCCCTCCACAAGGAGCTGCGGGTTGTTTAAATTTCTTCGGATTTCTTCTGCACCGGCTTGGATTTCATTGATTTTAATCCGCTGGTAAAACGGATTGAGCAAAGCGGTCTGGAATATCCACAGCATCGCTAAAATAAAGGCGACAAATGCGACCAATATCGCGAAAATCCGCCATTTGATGCTGACATGGCGCAGCCATCCTTTTTTGCGCTTCTTATGCTTCAAAACGGTATCCTACCCCCCGCAGTGTGACGATCCGTTTGCTGTATGGCCCCAGGCTCTTGCGGAGCAGCTTGATGTGGGTATCGAGTGTACGGTCGTCCCCGTAAAAATCATACCCCCACACATTGCTCAGGAGCATTTCGCGCGTCAGGGCAATATTTTTGTTCTTTACCATATAAAAAAGAAGATCGTATTCCTTTGGGGAAAGATCTACCTTTTCCCCGTCCACAGTCACAATCCGCCCAGTAAAGTCTACGGTCAGCCCCTCCACAGAAAAAATATCTTTGGAGGCCGTCTCATGCGAAGCCGAGCGCTTAATGATCGCATGAACCCGCAGCATCAGCTCTTTGGGCGAGAACGGCTTGACCACATAATCGTCGATCCCCAGCTCAAACCCATGGATTTTGTCGTATTCCTCCCCCCGCGCGGAGAGCATCAGCACAGGGGTGGAACAGGTCTTTCGGATTTCCCGCACGGCGGAAAAACCGTCCAGTTCCGGCATCATGACGTCCATGATAATGATGTCGAATACATTGCCCTGCTGCCGGCAAATCTGGACGGCTTCCATTCCGTCCTGGGCTTCGGTCACCTTATGCCCCTCAAATTCTGCATATTTCCGGATCAAGGCCCGGATCATTTCTTCGTCATCCACCACTAAAATATGGTACATTTCCATATTCCTCCTTTTTCTTTCCCCATCGGCAAAACGGGATTCTTTCTGTTTATACCACGCCTGCGGCGGGCAGATCGCGCGTACAACCGGATCCGCTATTTCAGCCTATTACGCCCGCGTTTTTTATTTTCTGTTTTCATTATACCATAGGTTTGTGATGATTTTGTGATATCGAACAGAATATTCTTGCGGAAACCTCTCCAAATAAAGAAAGAAAAATCTTGCCGGCAAAATCGCAACTTGACAATTTTAATAAAAGAACGGTATAATAGAGATCAAAACGAAAAATTGGAGGATTTTGTAGAAGGAGGTCACAGCATGAAATTATCCACGAAAAGCCGATATGCTTTAGAGGGACTGCTATATATTGCTGCGTATTCCCCCAACGAGGCGGTACGAATCAAAAAGATTACGGAACACACCAAGATTTCCGTGGCCTATCTGGAGCAGATTTTCTTCCTTTTAAAAAAAGCCGGCCTTCTTACGGCGGTAAGAGGCTCAAAAGGCGGGTATGCCTTAGCCAGGCCAGCGGATCAGATTACCGTAGGGCAAGTCATCCGTTCCATTGAAACCCACATTGTGCCTGTGCCCTGCGTGGACGATATATCTGTCTGTAACAGCAAAGTCCGTTCGTATTGTGTAAGCCGGGATGTATGGGTACATTTAAATGACTCCCTTCAGG
>CAJFOO010000013.1 GCA_904397205.1 uncultured Clostridia bacterium | reverse complement strand
AGCGGCCTTGCCCGTTTTTTTGTGTAAATGCCATGAACCGTGCGGGAAAACGGTAAACTTTTTTCACCCTGCAACCGGTAGTTGCGGGAGGGCAACCAAAGAGTGCGGAAATGCAACCAATGGTTTCTTGTTTTCCCGGGGCAAAGAGGGTATCATGGAAGCAGAATCCAACACAAAGGAGGAGTATCCATGAAAACCAACATGAGCAAAAAGAAGATCGCCACGGGGAGAATGCGTCGCCTGCCGGTGGTTTGTGTGTATGTATAAGAAAGCTGCCATTTTTTGGGGAAAAAGCGGATGGATTTTACAAATTGCCCATGGTATACTGAAATTGTAAATGGAGGATAAGGAGGAAACTACTATGGCAATGAGCAAAAAGAAACTGACGCTGTCCATCGTCCTGTGCGCCCTGCTGGCGGGCGGCGTGCTGGGCGCATCGCTCCCCGCCGCGATTGGCACGGCCCAGCAGACCGTCAAACGCCTTATAACGGATCCGGGCGAAGGGTTTGCGATGCCCCAGGAAGTACGGTATGATACAGAACGCGGGACAACGGTCCACGCTTTGGATCCCCACCCGTCGTATATCTTTAACCCGGCGGGCGGCAGCCTGAAGGAAGACGCGCAGTTCGAGGTGTGGGACATTGCTTCCCAGGGGGAATATGCGTTTGAGGGGATGTTCCGCGGAAGCGGGAGGATTTACAGCGGCGTTGCGTTCACGGGCAAGGATTCGTATACCATCACAATTTCCTGCGACGGGACGCCGGGAGCACTGGTTCTCTGTTCGGTATTTAATGCATCCGACGGCAGCTTTGTACAAGACGGGATGCTCTCTGTCGAACGCGGGGAAACGGATTCCATCACCATCACCGGACTGTCCCCCGACGAGGAGATTTACCTGATGCTGGGAGGCATTTGGCGAAATCCCAATACCGTCACCGTGTGGGGAAGTATTCGCTGACATTCGAACATAAAATCAAACCGAAACCGCTGGCAGGATGCGTCGCCTGCCGGCGGCTTTTTTTGTTAAAATTGCATAAAATGGAAGGGGGGAATTGGTAGATAACGGGCCGGGATGGTATGAAAGAATACAAAAAATTTTGTTTAAATTTGTGGAAAAAAGGGATGGTTTTGGCGGTTTTATTGTGCTATGATATAATTGTATTTTTATGATAGGAGGCATTTTTATGGAAAAAGAACAAAATAAGCAGGGGATGTCCAAAAAGGATTGGGCGGCAGCCATCCTGATTTCCGTCGGGCTGGCTGGGTTCCTCTTCGGCACCTGCATCCCGTTTGCGATTGAGACGGCGAAGGAAACCCGGGAACAGAATGCATTGGCCCAGGCGCAGATACAGGCCCAGGGCGAGGCCCCAAGCCAGGAATTGGCCTGGATTACCGAGCAGGAATCCCGGTTTGACGAGACGCTGGGAACCACCGTATATGCCCTGACCCCCACCCCGTCCTATTTGCCGGACCCGCAGTATGCCGTTACCAACCAGGAACTGAGCCCCAACGAGCTGTGGGATTTCTCTTCCCGCGAAGAGACGCAGTATTCTTTTGAGGGTTACTTCCTCGGCACAGAGAAGGCATACACCAATTACCTGCTCACCGGAAAGGAATCGTACACGGTGTTTATCACAAACTCCAGGGAATCGGGCACTTCTATTAACTGCTATGCGTATAATGCGTCCTATGGCGATCGGCTCATTGATGCAGTAATCGTGCCGCCCGGCCAAACTGTCTCCATGGTTGTGGATGGGCTTTCGGCCAGCTCCGAGGTATTCCTGGAGTTCACCGGGGATGACGCCAATGCAACCGTCAGCACAGAACTATCTGGCTTTATCAACTAACTCTAATCCAACATAAAAAACAAAACTGCCGGCAGGAGGTTTCCCTGCCGGCAATTTATATTTGGGGGCTTCCCGCGTAAAAATTGGATTCCCATGCGGGAACATATGGGTGGTGACGGAAAAAAAACCGGTACTGCGGGGCACAGGCATGGATTTGCAGCGGAAGCTGGAACATGTCTTCATTGCGGTGGTATGCGCACACATACAGCTTGGGCAGCCAAGTCCGGATCGTCCGCTTTGCCCCTTCCAGCGCGCGGCTTTCGCTGCCTTCAATGTCCATTTTCAGCAGGGTGACCGGACCGGTAATCCGGTTGTCCACGCTGTCCGCTTCCACAAACTGCTCCCCCCGTCCCAGTTGGGAATTCCTTCCCGCCCGGCCCGGACAGGGAAGCCTTTCAGCCTGGTCCCACGCACCCAGTTCCAGGCATTCCACCCCGGGGATCCCTTCGGTATGGCGCAGCAGTTTTTTGAAATTGCGGGGGTTGGGTTCCCAGGCGCAGATACTCCGGCACGGTCCGCCGCAGGCCGAAAGGAATTCACGGACGGTGTCGCCGTCATATGCGCCAAGGTCCACAATCCGTTCCTCCTGTGTCAGATGCAGGATGGTTTGGTATACCTCCTCCTTGGGGGTTTCGCACCGGAAGAGGTATTCCGTTTTCCCGCTCACCTTATAGCGCAGCACATCCAAATAGGCTTCCCGGGAAGTCTCATCCGCCAGCAGGGCAAAGGCGCGGTCGAATGCGTCGTCGTGTTCGCGGATAAATTCCCGTGTGAACAAACCGTCGCCCGCCACGGGGATATCCGGGGCGAGCAGGGGATGCTCCCGGCTGATTTGACGGATGCGGTCCAGCGTGGGACGATCGCGCACGGCAAACGCCAGGATAATGAGGAAATCGGGATAACGGGCGCAGATATCGCTGTATTTTTCCACCCGGTACCCACGGAACGAATGCCCGCGGACAAACTCGTCGCTGGCAAAGACAGCCGCGGGCGTGACCCCGATGTGTGCCAGACGGTCGAGGATGCGGTCGGCGCCGTCACCCATCCCGTAGAGCACAACGGGCAGCGGGCTTTCCCGTATGGTATCCCACACGTTGCGTTCGCATATGTGTTCTAGCATGGCGGTTCCTCCTGTAAATGTACGGTTTGGCGGATGTCCCCTGCATATATCCGTTTCTTTTGTATTTCTGACTTGCGATCCCTTGGAGGGTATGGTATAATAAGCCGCAGAAAAGGATAAGCGCGGGAAGGGCAGGCTAAACTGATCCTTGGCCGCGTGCGCGATCTTGCTGCGGGCCTTGCCCGCTATTTTTACGGAAAGCAGGAGGGATACGATGAAACGGTTGCTGCTTTGGACGTCCTTTGGCTATGCAATTGCCGGAATGGCCGGCGGGGTATTCTACCGGGAATTCACGCGGTTTATGGGCGGGTTTTCGGAACGCACGACACTGAGCTTTTTACATACCCATCTGTTTATGCTGGGCATGATTGTCTTTCTGGTTGCATTTTTGCTCGACCGGCATCTGCATTTTTCCGACCATAAGCTGTTCTGGCCCTTTTACGGCATCTACAATGCCGGGCTGGTGGTGACGGTGGCCGGCCTGCTTGCCCGGGGTATTACGCAGGTACAGGGTGCGGCGCTGTCTTCCGGCGGGGAGGCGGCAATTTCCGGGGTATCCGGCTTAGGGCATATCGCCTTGGGGACAGGCATCATCCTATTGTTCATCATGCTGCTCAAACGGGCGAAACGGACGGCGGCATAACGGAAGTTTTTCTATAACGGCGGCGCGGGTGTTTGGCTCGGCCGTTTTTGTTTTTCCCCGGCCTTTGGGAAAAGGGAAAGCCGCCCCTTGTGCCGGGGACGGCTTTCGGTTTATGTATTGCCGGAGCAGGCTTTCTGCTTGGGAAGGTGGCGGATATGCAGCAGGCGGCGCGCCGGTTCGCTCAGGGGCGCTTCAAAAAATGCGGCATAGATTTCCTTGACCTCGGGGTTTTCCCATGGGCTGCGCATGGCGGGGGCGTCGTCGAGGGAATACCGGGCGTCCTGGCGCAGCGCGTTGGCGCAGCCGGGCGTAAAGGAGGGCTGGCCGAGTTTGCCGCGGCAGCCGCCGGGGCAGGCCATCACTTCGATGAGGTCATAGCGGGACACGCCGTCCCGGACCGGCTGCAGCAGGGCTTCGGCGGTGCGCAGATCCGGGGCGACCGCTGCGCGTATCGACCGGCTGCCCAGTGGGATTTCCGCTTCCCGGACCCCTTCGCTGCCGGGCGCAGGAGCAAACTGGATTTCCTCCGGGAGAGGATGCCCGGCAGTTTCCGCCGCGGCGTGCAGGACGGCTTCGATTACGCCGCCGTGTGTCCCCCATATGGCTCCTACGCTGTCCGTACCCAGGGGGCTGTCGAAATGATCGGCGGGCAGTTCGGCGAATTCCAGCCCCTCAAACCGGATGAGCTTGAGCAGTTCCCGCGCTGTGAGGACAATATCCACATCCCGCATACCGCCATGCTCCATTTCGGGGCGGGCGGCTTCAAATTTTTTGGCCGCGCAGGGCATGATGGAAACCGTGACGATATCTTCGGGCGGAATACCTGCCTGGCGGCTGTAGTAGGTTTTTGCCAGCGCGCCGAATATCTGCTGGGGCGATTTTGCGGTGGACAGGTGGGACAGCAGATCGGGATGATGCTTCTGCATATAGTTGACCCATCCCGAGCTGCACGAGGTGATCATCGGCAATGGACCGCCGCCGTGCAGACGATCGAGCAGTTCGGCGCTGGTTTCCAGGACGGCCATGTCGGCGGAAAAGCCGGTGTCAAACACCTTGCCAAACCCCATCATCCGCAGTGCCGTCACCATTTTGCCCAGCACAGCGGATTCTTCTGGTATCCCAAATTCTTCGCCCAGCACGTTCCGCACCGCCGGGGCTACCTGTACCACCACATGCTTTGCGGGATCCTGGATGGCGTCGAGGACCTTTTGGGTATCGTCCTTGATCAGAATGGAGGCTACCGGACAGGCTTTGCTGCACTGGTCGCAGAGGATGCAGTCGGTCTGGTCAAACGGGAGGTGATACGCCGTGGTGATGGTATACCCGCTGGAGCGGCCCGCGTAGGTGAGGGCCCGCACGCCCTGCTGTTCCGCACAGGCGCCCACGCACCGGCCGCAACGGATGCACTTGGAAAAATCGCGCAGCAGGCCGGAGCCGGTATCCTGCACGGGGGTTTTCTCGACAATTTTGGGCAGGCGGAGCCGGTGGGTGTTCAGACGGCTGCGCAGGGTTTGCAGCACACAGTTGCGGTTGCGGCTGCAATACAGGCAGTTTTGGTTGTGGTTGGCGAGGATCATTTCCAGAATGCCGGTCTGTACCTGCTGGACCTTCTGGGTGTTGGTAAAGACCTCCATGCCTTCCCACACCACGGTGGAGCACGCGGCCAGCAGCTTGCGGTAGCCGGTCACTTCGACTACGCACATACGGCAGTGCGCCTTGACGGCCTGATCCGGGCAGTAGCACAGATGAGGGATGTCGATATGGGCCAGGCGGGCCGCCTCAATCACGCGGGTTCCCTTCTCGACTTCGACGGGGATATGGTTGATGGTAATCTGGATTTTTTCCACGGTTTATT
>CAJFOO010000012.1 GCA_904397205.1 uncultured Clostridia bacterium | reverse complement strand
CCAGTTACCAGCGTTTCTGGCGGCGTCCTTATCACGATGGCGCAGTAATTATCGCCGACCGGTATACGACTTCCAACCTGATTTATCAAATGCCCAAGCTGCCAAAGGATCAGTGGGATGCGTTCTCCGCTTGGGTGGAGGACTACGAATATGGGAAGCTGGGGTTGCCGCGTCCGGATGGGGTGCTGTATTTGGACGTACCTCCCGAGGTATCGCAGGAACTATTGACTCAGCGGTATGAGGGGGATGAAGGCAAAAAGGATCTGCATGAGCGCAGCCGCACCTATTTGCTCGATTGCCGTCATGCCGCCCTGTTTTGTGTACAAAAGCAGGGATGGAAGGCGATCCCCTGTGCAAAAGAGGGGGCAATCCGGGAAAAAGAAGCCATCCACCAGGAAATTTGGGAATATCTCCGGCAATTTTTACCCACATTAAGAAGAGGGAAGGAACGGACGCAAAAAGGAGAGGCAACAAAATGATTTATGTTTTTTTGGCCGACGGGTTTGAAGAACTCGAAGCGGTAGCCTGTATTGATTTGCTGCGCCGCGCCGGGCTGCCGGTGACAACCGTAGCCGTAGGATGTACGGAGCGAATGGTGACCGGTTCCCATCAAATCCGCCTGGAGGCCGATAGGCTGGAAACCCAGGGGAAGATCGCCGATCTTTCCGCCGTGGTGCTGCCCGGAGGAAAAACTGGCGTGCAGGGACTGGAGGCTTCCGATGCAGTACGGGATGCCGTGCGTTATTGCTTGGAAAACGGCCGCCCTGTAGCGGCTTTGTGCGCGGCCCCTTCCATACTGGGGCATATGGGGGTGCTGAAAGGAAAACGCGCCACCTGTTTCCCCGGCTTTGAACAGGAGCTCGAGGGCGCGCAGGTGTGTGGAGATTCGGTTTGCGTGGATGGCCGGATCCTGACCGGAAAGGGCGCGGGGGTTTCTGTGGATTTCGCTCTGCGGCTCGTAGAAATGCTTTGTGGGGGCGAGCAGGCCCAAAAATTGGGGATGACGATACAATGTCGGAATATGTAAAAAATATCAAGGAAATCAAAACGGAGCTGCGGGCTAAGTACCGGGCGTTCCGGGAAACCTTGTCCCCCCAGAAAAAACGCCTGAAAGACGCTTCTATCCGCTTCAACGTGCTGCGTATGCCCGAATATCAAAAGAACCGGACGATCTTTTTGTATGCCAGCAAATCGATCGAAGTGGATACATGGAAATTGCTTTATGCCGCGCTGGAAGACGGCAAGCGGGTAGCCCTGCCGCGCTGCGTCCCCGAAACCCGGGAAATGGATTTTTATTATATCCGCGGGGAGCAGGATATCGAAAAGGGGACGTTTGGCGTATTGGAACCGAACCCGGATCGGTGCGAAAAGGTATTGGATCTGTGCCGCGGGCTTTGTATTGTGCCGGGCATGGCGTTTGACGGCAAAGGCTTCCGGCTGGGGTATGGCATGGGATATTACGACCGGTTTTTATCCCGCTTCCAGGGGTGTACCGTGGGGATTTGTTATGCGGACTGTATCCAGTGGGAGCTGCCGCATGGCTATTATGACCGCCCGGTGCATGTTGTGGTAACGGAAAATTACATACGCCGCATGTCCCGGCCGCAGGCTTTGGACAGGATGGGAAGGGAGGAATCCTATGAGAGACGACGAACGGCGAAATACAGGCAGAGGATCATCCGATAAACAGGATATCAGCCGCCGGGCAGGCCCGGTGTATTTGCCCTCTGCCTCCCACCAGAAGAAGGTAGAGACATTCCGGCTGAATATTACCGAGGAGGACATTTCCCCCAAGGGAGAGGACGAAAATCCAGGCAACGGCCCGGAAAACCCCGAGGCTTGGAAGGCCCATAAGAAACGCAGCCGCAAAAAAGGACGGAAGAACCGCTGGTTCTACCGGGGGATCTGGATTGCCATGGTGGTGTTGGTATCAGCCGGCGCAGTACAGTATGTGCTCTCGGGCCTCTCTGACATGCTGGCCATTGGCCGCGAGGAAACAGTGGTCACCATCCATCTGGAAAAGGATGCCACGACCGAAGAAATCGCCAGTATCCTGGAGGAAAACGGGGTAATTGAGAATCCATCCTTTTTTACCCTGTATTCCAGTTTGACCAAGGCTGACGGCCATTATGAATACGGTTCGTTTGTGCTGCAGATGGATATGGATTACGAAGCGATTATCAACACGCTGCAGTCTTCGAATGGCAGTGTGGATACAGTAACCGTTACCTTCCCGGAGGGGATGAGTGTGCAGGAGCTGGCACAGGCGATGGAACAAAATGGGGTTTGCTCCGAGGAAGAAGTGCTTGCCGCTGCGAATAATTTGGAGATGTTCCAGGGCTATGAATTGATTGGTGAGATCGACAATGCCGAGGAACGGTATTACCTGCTGGAAGGGTACCTGTTCCCGGATACATATGAATTTTACCGCGGCAGCGACGTGGAAGCTGCACTGGGCAGGATGATCACCAACTGCCAGAACAAGCTGACGGATACGGTACGGGAACGGGCGGAAGAGCTGAATATGACGCTGAATGAAGTGCTGACGCTGGCGTCGATGATCCAAAAGGAAGCCGCTGATACCCAGGATATGTACTATGTATCGTCGGTGTTCCACAACCGTCTGGAGCAGGGACCGGCCAGCAGTACGGCCCGGTTGGATTCCGACCCGACGGTGTGGTATCCTTACCCGGATCGCGCATCCGTGCCGGAGGATCAGTTGGAGTCGTTCCAGAGCCGCTACAATACCTATGAAATTGTTGGACTGCCGCCAGGACCGATCTGCAATCCTGGGGCCGACGCGATTGACGCGGCTTTAAACCCGCAGCAGACCAATTATCTGTATTTCTGTCATGATGCCGAAGGGAACGCTTACTATGCTTCTACCCTGGCACAGCATCAGCAGAACCTCCAGACAGCAGGACTGGCGTAACGGCAGCAATCGAAACAATACGGAAACCGGCGGAGGTTTTTCTGTCTGCTTTGGCATGGCGGAGCCTCCGCCGGAATGGTTTGGAAGGAGGAGTAGGCCGATGGGCCAGCCATTACTTACACAAAAACCCATAGTGGAACTGCTTTCCCCCGCAGGGGATCCGGAACGATTGGAAGCGGCGATCCGGTTTGGTGCAGATGCCGTTTATTTGGCCGGACAGGAATTTGGAATGCGTACAGCGCCTTCCAATTTTGATGGGGATCAGCTTGCCTGTGCCGTAGATACCGCGCATAAAGCGGGGGTACGGGTATACGTTACTTGTAATACTCTCCCGCGCAACGAGGAGCTTCCGCGGCTGCCAGCATTTTTAGAAAGGATGGAAGCCATTGGGGTGGATGCCCTCATTGTGGCGGATATGGGGGTATTGCACCTCGCGAAGCAGTACGCGCCCCATACCGAAATCCATATTTCTACCCAGGCAGGGATTGTCAACTATGCGGCGGCCCAGGCGTTTTATGATCTGGGCGCAAAGCGGGTCGTGCTGGCCCGGGAGCTTTCTTTGGAAGAAATTGCAGGTATCCGGGCAAAAACCCCCAAAGATTTGGAGATTGAAGCGTTTGTCCATGGGGCAATGTGCATGTCGTTTTCCGGACGGTGCCTGCTTTCCTCCTATCTCAACCACCGGGATGCCAACCGGGGGGATTGTTCCCAGCCCTGCCGGTGGGAATACACACTGGTGGAAAAGAAACGCCCGGGGGAATACTTGGATATTGTGGAGGACGCAAAAGGGTCTTATATCTTCAATTCCAGGGATATGTGTATGATTTCGCATATTCCCGAATTGGTACAGGCGGGCGTGACCAGCCTGAAAATTGAGGGACGGGCAAAGTCAGCGTATTATGTAGCGGCGGTAACCCATGCCTACCGCGCGGCGCTGGATTGGTATTTTGAGCATCCAATGGAGCCGCTGCCAGAATGGATATCGGAAGAATTGGACAAGATCAGCCATCGGGAATACAGCACGGGGTTTTACTTTGGGGAAGAACCCGGGCAGGTGTACGAAAACGGGGGATATATCCGGCAGTATGACGTGGTGGCGGTATGCGAAGGGTACCAGGATGGGAACCTGCTTGTATCGCAGCGCAACCGTTTTTTCCAAGGGGCGGTACTGGATGTTTTGGAGCCGGGAAAGGAACCGTTTTCCATTACGGTAGAGGAGATGTATGATGAAGAAGGGACCCCGATTGTATCGGCTCCCCATGCAACGATGACCGTCCGCATCCCCTGCCCGAAGGAGATTCAAAAAGGGGCTTTTTTACGCCAAAAGATGCCGGGGAAAGCGGAGAGAGAAGCGGATGCAAGAAAATGTTGCACAAAAACAGAAGGATAAAGTGTGCAAAAAAAGACGGAAAAATAAAAATGAAGCAGGCGAATTTGTCAAGGTATATATCTTTACAGAAAGCAAATCGCCTTTCTATTGCTTTGGTGCAGAAATGGCGGCAGCCCGCGCTATAGCTGGTTTTTTGTCTTTTTGAAGGATTTCAGTTGACAAGTTTTCTTGTTCTAATTATAATGAAAAAAAGAATGGGCGGACAAAACCACGGCCAACGCCCGCGTAGTGGAGGGCGGTTCCTCGGAGGGATAAACGGCTTGGGCGATATACGGATCCCTTTATCCTGAACCGGGAAAGGGATCCGTTTTTTGTGGTTTTCATCGCTTTTGTGGAGGAGAAAGTCAATATGCAGTGGACAGGTTTGAATGAATTAAGAGAAAAATTTCTGTCGTTTTTTGAGTCGAAGGGGCATTTGCGTTTGCCGAGTTTTTCGTTAGTACCGCAGGATGACAACAGCTTGCTGCTAATCAATTCGGGGATGGCTCCGATGAAAAAATATTTTACCGGCGAGGTTACCCCGCCCAGGAAACGTGTGACTACCTGCCAAAAATGTATCCGTACCCCCGATATTGAGCGCGTGGGGATCACGGCGCGTCATGGTACGTTTTTTGAAATGCTGGGTAATTTTTCTTTTGGGGACTATTTCAAACGGGAAGTCACCGGCTGGGCTTGGGAATTTTGCACGAAGGTGCTGGAATTGCCGGTGGACAAGCTGTGGGTGACGATTTATCAGGACGATGACGAGGCGTTCGATATCTGGACCAAGGAGGTGGGCGTGGCGCCCGGCCGGATCGTCCGCCTGGGCAAGGAGGACAATTTCTGGGAACATGGCGCAGGCCCTTGCGGTCCCTGCTCGGAGATTTATTTTGACCGCGGGGAAAAGTACAGCTGCGGTTCCCCTACCTGCGGTGTGGGATGTGACTGCGATCGGTATGTCGAGTTCTGGAACCTGGTATTTACCCAGTTCAGCAACGACGGCCAGGGAAATTATACCCCCTTGGAGCATCCCAACATCGATACGGGCATGGGGCTCGAACGCTTGGCCTGCATTATGCAGGGGGTTGACAACCTGTTCCTGGTGGATACGGTCCAGAATATCATGCGCACGATCTGTGCGGTTGCCGGGGTGGAATATGGCGAGGATCCCAAAAAAGACATTTCCCTGCGGGTCATTACCGATCATATCCGCAGCACGACCTTTATGATTGGGGACGGCGTCATGCCTTCCAATGAAGGCCGGGGCTATGTGCTGCGCCGCCTTCTTCGCCGGGCGGCTCGTCATGGCCGTTTGCTGGGGATTTCCGGTGCATTCCTGTCGGAGGTCGCACAGACCGTCATAGAAGAAAATAAAGGCGCATATCCGGAACTGGATGAAAAACGGGCCATGATCACCAAATTGATTTCGGTAGAGGAGGAAGCCTTCAACCGGACGATTGATCAGGGGCTGCACCTGCTCAATGCCTTTATCGATCGGGCAGAGGGGGCCATCTTCTCTGGGGAAGAGGCGTTCCGTCTGAACGATACATATGGTTTCCCGCTGGATTTGACCAAAGAAATTCTGGCGGAACGCGGGATGCGCGTAGATGAAGAGCGGTTCCAGGAACTGATGCTGGAACAGAAGGCCCGTGCCCGTGCTGCACGCGCAAATGCTGGCGCAGATGCTTGGGAAGGCGAAGGCAATTTGCTGGAAAACCTGCCGGAAACATCGTTTATTGGCTACGAGCGTATGCAGGGGGAAGCGAAGGTACTGGCTTTAGTGAAGGACGGCAGGCTGGTGGATTCCGTGACTGCGGGAGAAGATGCAGCGATTGTGCTGGACAAGACCCCGTTTTATGCGGAAGGCGGCGGACAGGTAGGGGACATCGGTACGCTGGAATCCGGCCATGCTTCCGTGGAAATCTTCAACACAACCAAGAGCCAGACAAAAATCTATTTGCATGAAGGGACAGTGTCTACCGGGTATCTTGCGGTTGGGGATACTGTGACGGCGCAGGTGGCTTCTTCGGTGCGGCGGGCCGTTATGCGCAACCATACCGGTGCGCACCTGCTCCAGGCGGCGCTGCGTAAGGTGTTGGGGGATCACGTGGAGCAGGCGGGCCAGATGGTCAATGCGAAACAAATCCGGTTTGATTTTACCCATTTTTCTGCCCTTACCCCGGAAGAGCTGTTTTCAGTGGAGCAGCTGGTCAACCAGATGATTCTGGATGCCGCACCGGTGGAAAGCCGGGAGATGCCCATTGAAGAAGCGAAAAAACTGGGAGCTATGGCGCTGTTTGGGGAAAAATACGGCGATATTGTGCGGGTAGTCTGTGCGGGGGATTTCTCGAAGGAATTCTGCGGCGGGACCCATGTGGACAATACGGCAAAGCTGGGACTGTTTAAAATTACTTCCGAATCGTCCGTAGCCGCTGGGGTACGCCGTATTGAAGCCGTGACCGGCGAAGGGGTACTGCGGATTCTGAATCAGGCCCTCTCGACTATTGACGCCGCCGCTTGCGCGATGAAACTCAATAACTGTCAGGAACTGGTGCAGAAAGCGCAGGCGCTGTCTGCGGAGCTCAAGGAGAAAGACCGCAGGATTGAGGAACTCAGTTCCAAGCTGGCAGGCTTCCAGGTGACCGGTTTGTTTGAAGGAGCCAAGGAAGTGAACGGAGTAAAGATTCTTTCCGCCCTGTTTTCCGGGACAGGCATGGATGCTTTGCGCGCCATGTGTGATAAAGCACGGGACAGAAGTCCCAACGTGGTCGTTGTCCTGGCCGGCACAAAGGACGGCAAAGCCTGCATTGCGGCAGGGTGCGGGAAAGAAGCCCAGGAAAAAGGCGCCCATGCGGGGAATATCGTCCGCCAGGTGGCAAAAATCGCCGGAGGCAACGGCGGCGGCAAGCCCGACAGTGCGACGGCAGGGGCAAAAGATCTGCATATGCTCGACGAAGCTTTGGCAGCAGTAGAGGGGATTGTATCCTCCATGCTGCACGCGTAACGGCGGTATACAGCAAACAGAAGAGGTGTTGTCAGATGGATTGTATTTTTTGTAAGATTGCAAAAGGGGAAATCCCATGCAAAAAAGCGTATGAAGATGATCGGGTGCTGGCGTTTTATGACCTCGATCCCCAAGCCCCTGCGCATATCCTCCTGATCCCAAAGGAGCATATTGTGTCGGCATGGGAGATTACGCCGGAGAACAGCGCGGTGGTTGGTCATATTTTTGAAGTAGCGGCCAAGCTTGCCCGGGAGCTGCATTTGGAAGGCGGATTCCGTTTGGTCAATAACTGCGGCGAGGATGGGGGACAGACGGTGCAGCATCTCCATGTGCATCTGTTGGGAGGACGCTCCATGCAGTGGCCTCCGGGCTGAGGATACCGGTCGAATTTTTATGGGAAACCGGGTTGGGAAAGAAGGGATAGAATGAAGCGGCCATTTGCGTGGATTGGGTTTTCGTATTTACTCACGCTGTTGGCTGCTGTTTCTTTTGGGGCCGCTGCGGCCCGGATCCTGTGTGCCGTTATCGCCCCGGCAGCGGTCGTGTGCCTGTGTATCCCCAGGCTGCGCCGCATCCCGGAAATCCCCGCCGCCCTTCTGGCTGCGGCTGTCGCAATGGGAAGCTACGGGTTTTCTGCAATTCCGCTGGAAAATTCCCTGCGGCAGATGCAGGGGCAGATTCTTTCCGTGGAAGGGGTGCTGTCCCAATCTCCTTACCGGGAGAATGGAAAGGTGTATTATGTGCTGGATGTACAGTCGCTTTCCGGTCCGCAGGGGGAAATCGGGAACATCCGGCGGATCCGGGTATCGAGCCAGGACGGCTTGGAGATGCATCTGTATGACACACTGCGCGGACAGGTTTTGTTTTATCAGGAAGCGGATGGACTGCAGGGATTTTCTTCCCAGGCAAGGGATGTATCCCGGGGCATTGATGCAACCGGGACGTTCCAGGAGTATGCGGATTATCAGATTGAACCGGCGCAGACGATCCCGTGGTATGGATGGCCGGCTTGGCTGCGGCAGGAAATGGTGGGTTCCCTGTATGGGATGCTTCCCAAGGAAGAAGCCGCGCTGCTCAGCGGCGTCCTGCTGGGGGAGACACAAAGCCTTTCCGATTCCCTGGCCGCAGATTTCAGCAGTACGGGGCTGACCCATTTGCTATCTGTATCCGGTTTGCATTTGAGTATCGTGGCCGGTTCGGTTTTTTCGGTTTTGCGGCGGATCCGGGTACCCCACCGGGTTTCCCTGGCCATGACGGCTGGTACAGTGCTGTTGTTTATGGCGGTGACGGGGTTTCCTCCGTCGGTCCTGCGCAGCGGGATTATGACGCTGCTGTATCTTGGCGGACACTGGTTTTGGCGACGGGCAGACTCTCTTAACTCCCTTGGGTTTGCGGCGCTTACGCTGAGTTTTATTCAGCCTTTTTCCGCTGCGGATCTGGGCTTTTTGCTGTCGGTGTTTGCCACGGCGGGGATTTTGATTTTGTCGCCCCGTATCCAAAAGGTCTTAGTGGGGAAAATTTCCGGTTTGCCTTGGAAAAAGCGTCCGGTTCTCCGCTGGCTGCAAGCCCGCTTTTGCCATTGGGCCGGAGGGCTTTCCACCACCTTGGGCGCCATTGGATTCACGCTTCCGATTACCCTGTTGGTATTTCCGCAGGTTTCCCTGGTAGCCCCGCTGGCCAACCTGCTTTTGCTGCTTCCCTCCACGGGAATGCTGCTGTTTGGTTTGCCTGCGGCGATTCTTTACCTGCTCCCTTTTGGATGGCTGGCCGCATTCCCTTTGGCTTTCGTGGCGGGATGGTGTACGAAATTGGTTGCCTGGGGTGCTCATGTGTTGGCACAGATCCCGTTTGCGAATGTACCTGCGGGATTTGGATTTGTTGTTTTGTGGCTATGCTGTACTTTGATTTTGGTAGGGGTTTGGCTGTTTTTGCGGCGGCGATCCTTTCCTCAGTTGCGTCCGGGAGCGTGGACTCCCCGTTTCTTTTTGCCGCTGCTGTCGGTATTGCTGTTGCTTGTGGGGATCGGTACAGACGTTTTCCAGCACTATTCCCCGGGGATTTTCCTGACGGTTTTGGATACGGGAAGCCCTGCCGTTCTGGTGGAAAAACAGGGGCGTTATGCATTGCTCGGCTGCGGAGGGAATGGGAATACCCTGCTGCAGTATCTGCGATCCAAAGGGATTTCCCATCTGGATTATGTCCAGATGACCGAGGCTTCGCTGGAGGAACAGGAAAATTTTTCCCTGTTGTCGGCAGAGATATCCGTGGGGCTGGCCGTGCTGGAAGACGGTGTTTCCTGGCAGGGTGGCTATGTGGAGAAAGATGAAGTGGGAGCGCGGGCGATTTTGTGGAATGCCCTGGAGGTCACGCGGGATCCCGGCGGGCTGTATCTTAAAGGGGTGGGGGAAGATTGGGATACCTGGATTACCAAAGAAGGGGAGCCTTCCCCCACTCCGGTGGATCTGGTGATTGCGGAGACAAAGGAAGGAAGCTATGGTACGGTTACAGTTTTTACTGGCTGGGAAGAGGAAGTCTTGGAGGTTTTGGCCGGGACAAAGGAATCCGACTGGGTTTATCTGACCCATAACCGGGGACCATTGACGGTGAAGCTGTATGACGGCAGAATACAGCAGATAAGGAGGGAAGCATGGTGGCAGAACTGACGGAGCAGGGGCTTCGCAAGCAGGCGGAAAAGGGCGAGCTGCAGGGGATCTATTTGTTGTATGGGGAGGAAAAATATTTACTTTCCAAAGGGGCGGCACGGGTCATGGAAAAAACGGGCGGGGAAATGTCCGATTTTAATTTACAGAAGCTCGATGGCAGCAGTGTGACGGTGGAACAGATCGCCGCAGCTGTGGAAGCTTTGCCATTGCTTGCTTCTCAAAAGTGTGTGGCAGTCAGTGATTTTAACGTAGAAACCCGTCCGGCGGCGGAAGTCGAGAAGTTAGTTTCTTTGCTGGGGCAAGTCCCCGATACTACGGTATTGCTTCTGTTTTTTCCCACCCTGGAGGTGGATGGAAAGCGTTCGGCAAAATGGAAACGGTTTATCCAATCCGTGCAGGCGGCAGGGACTAGCGTATATTTCCCTCGTAAAACCCCGGCGGAACTGGAAAAACTGCTGGTTTCTGCCGCAGAAAAACGCCGCTGTACGCTTTCCCGCAGCGATGCAAAATATATGGTAGAGCAGTGCGGGACCGATCTGCGCACGCTGTATCATGAGCTGGAGAAGATTTGTGCTTTCGTGGGGGAGGGGACGGTGTCCCGGCAGCAGCTCGAACAGGTTTTGACCAAAAACCTGGAAGCGGCGGTATTCCAACTGGCCAAGGATTTGATGGCGGGTGCCTACGAGAAAGCCTACAACACACTCGACCGCTTATTGGCACAGGACGAAGATCCGATCTTCATTCTGGCTGCATTATCTACGGTCTATGTGGATTTATACCGGGTACGGGTCCTGATGCAAAGCGGCCGTCCGGTGGCTGAAGCGGCAAAATATTTCGATTACAAAGGCAAGGAATTCCGTCTGCGCAGTGCAGAACGGGACAGCAATCGGTTTTCGGACCGGGTATTGCGGGATAGCCTGGATGCTATTATGCAAACGGATTTAGCCCTGAAAAGTACCCGGGCAAACAGCCGCTTCCTTTTGGAGGAACTGATTGCCCGTTTATTGCTGCTTGCAGAAAAGGAGGGAAAAGACCATGATCCGGATTCAGGAAGCGATTTTGGTCGAAGGCAAATACGATAAAATCAAGCTTTCTTCTCTGGTAGACGGTTTGATCATTGAAACCCGCGGGTTTCGTATTTTCCGGGATAGCCAGCAGATGGAATGGATCCGTTCCCTTGCAAAAACCCGGGGGATCCTAGTTTTTACGGACAGCGACGGGGCCGGATTTGTCATCCGCAACTACCTTCGGGGAGCGGTTCCCGAAGGCCGGGTCAAACACGCATATATCCCGGATATTTTCGGCAAGGAGAAGCGCAAGGCAAAACCTTCGAAGGAAGGCAAGCTAGGGGTGGAAGGGATATCTCCTTCGCTTCTTTTGGAGGCGTTGCGCCGGGCAGGGGCGACAATCGTTTCGGACACTGGAAAGGCTTCTCAGATTGGCCGGGGGGAAGGGAATATCTCCAAGGCGGATTTCTTTTCCGTTGGCCTTTCCGGCGGGGAAGAGAGCGCAAAACGGCGCAAACAGTTATTGCAGCACTTGCATCTTCCGGAACGGCTATCCACCAACGCTTTGCTTCAGTTCCTCAACGAGACGCTTTCCCGCGAAGAATTTTTCCAGCTTGCCAGGGATATGTTTGCCGAAAATTGAAAAATTCTGGCTATCCCTCTTGACACAATGTTCTTTTCATGGTAAGATTATTTGCGTTGGAGAAATTCCCACATCCGTTTGCGGCAGTGCTGGAACTGGCAGACAGGCACGTTTGAGGGGCGTGTGTTGTATAACGTATGGGTTCAAGTCCCATTTGCCGCACCAAACCAATATAATCCGAACTCGTTTCCGATAGGAGATGGGTTCGGATTATTTATTTTCTTTGACTGTTACGAAACAACCTATTTCTGTAACGGAGTGCGACGAAAGCCGACCCATCTAGACCCCTTGGAAGAAAAAGTGGTCCAATAAACGCAAAAAGAACAGGCGTACCATATAAATGGTCATACCCGCTCTTTTCGTTTATCTTTAGGAGGATACGGATCATTCCCGTAAGAATTCTTCTCGCGGATTCGTCTGTCGGTATAACTTCTGATAAAGAGTTGTATCCATTACAAAAGTGGTATAATAAATTACTTGATAAAACAACAAATGAGATTACAATAGCAGATGTTTTGCGAATGATGCGTCAAAAAGAATTTCTCGATCTTGCAATGACGAAAGCAATAGAGTATTTGCAGGATAATGTAACACTCAAATATAAACCAATAGGGATTTTGGAGGGATAGATATGCTAAAAAAAGAAGAACTGCCGGCTTGCCCTGTTGCAACAACCGTGCAAATGATAGGAAGCAAATGGAAGCTTTTAATTTTAAGAAATCTTCTTGCCCGCCCGTGGCGTTTTAACGAGCTGAGAAAGAATTTAGAGGGGATCAGCCAAAAGGTATTAACCGATAGTCTGCGTTCTATGGAGGCAGATGGAATCATAACAAGAACAGTCTACCCGGAAGTCCCTCCAAGAGTGGAATATTCTTTGAGCGAATTGGGCGAATCCATGCGTCCTATCATCAAAGCGATGGAGCAGTGGGGTATGGATTATAAAGCGCAAAATGGCTAATAACAAGGGTTATATGTAAACAAGCGGTAGAGATTAATTTCTCTGCCGCTTGTTTGTTATGCAAAAATCAATTCCGTATTTACAATCTCCGTTGCTCTGTGCCGAATACTGTTCATTGCACCAACCCATTCCATCTGATTATCCGCCAGGGGATGCACATAGTCGGATGCGATTTCCATAAATACCATTTCACCAAACTGCGGGATAAAACAGCAGTGGATCCTATCCACTCCGGCCCATCCAATTATGGACGCGTCCTGCGGCGTGCAGAAATAAACAGGAAATTTTAAAACGAGGGATGCAACACCTGTGGTGGACAGAATTACTATGGTTTCTCATTTTTTGCAATCATTATACTACAAGATGGATATAAAATGCATTTTTATCGGAGTTTTTTTACAAAAAGGTTGTCAAACAGCCGAAAATGTATTATAAATATATAGAGAACTAATACACTATGGAAAGAGAGAAAACAAGGAGGAAACAAAATGAAATTGAAAAAGACCATCGCGATTGCCCTTTTGTGCGCCATGACAGCCGCCGCCCTGCCGCTGACCGCCCACGCAGAAGCAGTTGATGCACCCACCCGGGGGGGTGAAGCCCGGCAGGCTGCCGCGCAGGCGAACCAGTCGACGGGCGAGGCGGCCATCCAGCTTGGCACGCAGGGGATTGAGGCCGGCGATTTCATCTATTACGGTGTGTGGGAAGGAGAAGAAATCCAGTGGCGGGTGCTGGACCCCACGCAGACGAGCATGGGCACCGACGGGATGTTTTTGCTGTCAGAATATATATTAAATAATGAAAGACAATTTAACATGGGCACTGATAATACTTGGGTAAGAAGTACAGCCCAAATTTGGTGTGATACCACTTTTGCAAATGGTAGTTTTGATACGGCAGAACGTGCGGCGATAATGGATACCAACAAGACGGATAATGGAGGTACATTTTATGGCAATTGGTACGGTTCCAGCACGTTAACAAATAGCAAAGCCTTCTTCTTGTCTGCAGAAGAAGCGTCAACGTATTTAGCTAGTGCTACTTCTTCTACCGATTTAAAAACAGAGTTAATAGCCAAAAAGAAAAGCGACGGGAAAGCATGGGCTTGGTGGCTTCGTTCTCCTTCCGGATCCACTAACGTTCCGCTGGTTAATGAATCAGGAGGAGTGCGGGCATCAAACATGAGTCAAAAATATGGCTACCGTCCCGCGTTTAACCTAAATACGGATGCTGTGCTCTTCAGTTCGGCGGCGGCCGGCGGCAAAAGCTCCGATTCGGCCACCGTGGATGCAGACGGCCTCGAGCCGGTGGACACCACCGCGAACGATGCAACCACCGAATGGAAGCTGACGCTCAAGGACGAGACCCGGAACTTTGCCATTACCTCCGCGGCCATCGACGCGGACAAGGCCACCGTGAACTACAGCGGCGCAAAGACCGGCACGAACGAATATATCTCGGCTATCATTCAAAACAGCGCCGGCCAGATTACCTACTACGGCCGTGTGGCCCAGCCCAGCACGGAGACTGGCACAGTGAGCATCAACCTCACGGGCAAAATGAACACGGGGGATACGCTGTATGTATTTAACGAGCAGTGCAACACTGGCGCCGACTCCAAGGAGACCGACTATGCCAGCGAACCTCTCAAGGTAACGAACACGCCTTCTACTTATACCGTTACGAATACCCTCACCAATATTACCTCCAACGGAGCGGCTGACGCAACCGAAGGGACGGATTACACCGCTATACTGACGGCGGAGCAAGGGTATCTGCTGCCGCAGACTATCGAGGTAAAGGTGGGCAATCAGACCCTTGCCAGTACGGACTATACCTATAACCCGGATACCGGCGCGCTGACCATCCCCGGTGCGAAGCTGACCGGCAACGTGGAGATTATCGCGGCGGGCGTGCAGGAAAGCTATGGGATTTCCGCCGCCCCGCAGAGCCTGATCTTTGCCGGCGCGGAGGAAGGGTATACCGCCGCCCCGGCCCCCCAGACGGTGACTATTACGAACACGGGCAACCAGACGGTAACGCTGAACCAGCCCACATCTGCCAATTATACGGTAGGCACACTGTCGCAGCTTACCCTTGCACCAAATGCAGAGGCAACATTCACCGTCCAGCCAAAGACGGGGCTGGCAGAAGGCAGCTATGCGGAAACCATTGCCGTGACGGGCTCGGATGGGACGGCGGCAAATGTGAGCGTGACGTTCACCGTGACCGCCAAGGACGATCCCGGTACGGATAACCCTGGACCAGAAGATCCTGGTACCAACGTTCCGGGTACGGTAACACCGGATGACCTGGTTCAGGGGACGGATCCGGGAACGGTTAAGGTGGAACATGCAACCGTGACAATCCCGGCCGCCAGCGGGGAGATAAACGCGGTTATCCCGGACGAGGAACTGGTAAAATACCTCAAGGGCGAAGGTACGGTGGATGTGGATGGTACCCCAAGCCAGTTGGAACCCACCAAGAACCTGACAGTAGATGTAAATCTGCCGGCGGCTGCAGCCGTGCAGAGCATCCAGCTACCCAAAACCGTAGCCGATGCCGTGTCGCCTGCTGCGCAGCAAACCCTGACCATCCGTGTGTATGAAGGGACAAAACACCTGTACACCTGGACATACACCCCAAGCGCGAATATGGCTGCCGCACAATTGCGGAATGCCGCGCCCGGGGCACAGGCTGGAGTGGACAAAAATATGGTGGATCTGAATGCCGTCAAAGAGACGGTCAACAACGGCAGCTATGCAGGGTACAAAATCACCTTCCCGGCAAGCGCCCCCACTACCGGCTGGACCTTCACCCTCCCCGATACTGTAAGCGGCTACCGTCTCTATCATAGTGAGACAGGCGGCGCTTATACCGGCAGTGCAGAAATCACGGGCGGGGTGATCTCCGGGATGCGGGCCGGGGAAACCGTTTACGTCCTGCGGCAAAAGCCGACTGGCAGCGGCGGCGGGACCATCCCGGGCGGCGGCGGTTCCACGACGGATCCCGGCACAGAGGAACCGGGGGAAAGCAGCGTGACGCTGGATACCCAGGTTGTCTATATGATTAACGACGTGTCGCTGTATGACTTCCTGGTGGAAGGCAACAACGATACCGGCAACATCACCGTAACCTCTTCGGATGAGAACGTGGCCACCGTTGCCCTGCAGGACGGCGCAGATACCCGCGGTGCGAAGTACCGCGTGACGACCCGTGGCACCGGCGAAGCGACCATCACCGTAACCTACAACGGCGAGAGCACCACGATGGATGTGGTGGTCTATCCGAAGGGGGGATCCATCACTTTGGATACCGTGAACTATCGGATGGCGCCGGGCAATGTCTATGATATCGGCGTAACGGTAACGGACGGCAATGGTACGGCCCTGTCCGGCGAGCAGGTACAGCAGATGGTTCAGAATGGTACGCTGCGGGTAACGGATTCGCGGACCGGTTCCGTCGTCAGCCTGGAGCAGCTTGCCAATGGCAACTT
>CAJFOO010000011.1 GCA_904397205.1 uncultured Clostridia bacterium | reverse complement strand
GGCGCAGACGCAACGATAGCGGGAACCGTCGCGCCAAACGCAGTCATTGCAGCCAGCGACGCGGCAATGAGCTGCTTTCTCTTTTTTGTTAGACTCATCAGAATCTCTCCATTCAATATTGAATTTATTGAGACGTTACACCTTTCCTTTCCGTTTCAAAAAACGCGGGTTGTCATCTTTTTGTCACACAGGGGCGTTTCCATGCGCCGCAGGGCCTAGACTCTCCTGGCGGCGGCCGGGCAGATTAGCGGCAGCCCGGGAAAACCTATGTGCAAGATCGACAAAAAAGAACGTTTTTTGCCGGTTGGATAAAGATGTATATCACAACACCTAAATTATAACACATCGGTTACAAAAAGTCCAGATTTTGTCCTAAAAAAATCCGGGGGATCCAGAACTTTCCCCAAAAAAGAAAACAGCCCGGCGTGTCTCCCCCGGCTGTTTTGTCTGTTACAGGATAATACAGATAAGCCCGTTGCACCCGTCGTTGATAATGCGCTCAATGGTCTGGCGCACCTTATTGCGGGCTTCGGGCGGCATTTTATAGAGCTTGTTATGCAGCCCCTCGTTGACCAGATCGTGCAGCGATTTGCCAAAGATGTTCGACTCCCAGATTTTGGAGGGGTTCTCCGCAAACTCCTTGAGCAGATACGAAACCAGTTCCTCCGACTGCTGTTCCGAGCCCACCATGGGGGTAATCTCGGTGGTGATTTTGGTTTTCATCATGTGGATCGACGGCGCCCCCGCTTTCAGCCGGATGCCATACTTGCCTCCCTGCCGGATGATTTCCGGTTCCTCCAGCGTCAGTTCGTCCAGCCCGGGCATCACAATGCCATAGCCGGTTTCTTCCACTTCCTCGTAGGCTTCCTTGAGCTTGTCGTACTGCTCTTTCATCTTCACAAAATCCAGCATACACTGCAAAAGCCCCGCTTCGTCCTGGATCGTCAGCCCGGTTTTCTCTCCCAGTACCCGGTAGAATAAATCCTGCCCCAGGAGAAGGCTCACACGGGCCTTGCCGGTACCCAAATCGACAAAGGTGGTCTGCGAGCCCTGGATATATTCACACCCCCGCAGCTGCTCATGGATGCCGCTCATCTCGCGGATTTTGCGGATACCGCACGCCGCCTGCCGGATTGCTGTGTACACCGCGCCGCGCAGCCAGTGGTTTTGTTCGAGCTGGCCGAGCCAGTGCGGCATTTCCACGCGGATCTCCCGCACGGGGAATTCAAAGAGGATCTTCACCAAAATATCGCGGATATCCCCCTCCTCCAGCTCCATACAGTTCACCGGCGTCACCGGTACGCCGTATTTTTCCTGCATCGAGCGGGCCAGGCTCTGGGATTCCGGCGCGCTGGGATACAGGCAGTTGAGCAGGACAATAAACGGCTTGCCTATGCCGCGCAGCTCGTCGATCACACGCTCTTCGGCCTCCTCGTAATCGTCGCGGGGGATATCGCTGATGGAGCCGTCGGTGGTGATCACGAGGCCAATGGTGGAATGCTCGGTGATGACCTTTTTCGTCCCCAGCTCCGCCGCCATGTTAAAGGGGATCGGTTCGTCGTACCACGGGGTCATGACCATGCGGGGCTGATCGCCCTCCACATAGCCCAGGGCGCTGGGCACCACATAGCCCACGCAGTCAATGAGGCGCACGTTGAACACGGCGCTTTCGTCCACGCTGATGGTGACCGACTGCTCGGGGATAAACTTGGGCTCCGTGGTCATGATGGTGCGTCCCGCCGCCGACTGGGGCATTTCATCGATGGCCCGCTCGCGCTGGTAATCCTCGCCCATGTTGGGGATCACCACAAGATCCATGAATTTTTTAATAAAGGTAGATTTCCCTGTCCGCACAGGGCCGACCACGCCAATGTAAATATCGCCATTGGTGCGCTCGGAAATATCGTTATAAATGTTGTGGTCTGCCATTTCAACCTCCACTTTCCGCTGGTGCTAACATTGCCGCCCGCCGTCTTACACGGGGATCAGCAGCATTCCTGCCTCCGCTACCTGCTGCTGTTCGGACTCCAGGCCGTTTTCCTTCTGGATCGCTTCCACTGAGGTGCAGTATTCCCGTGCAATCCCCCAGAGGTCCTCACCCGCCCCGGCATAATAGAGAATCAGGGCGGCCTGCTCGTCGCGGCTTTTGGGCTGTTCCTCGTTGGGCGCGGCTTCCGAAATCACCCGGTACAGGCTTTGCCGGTACAGCGTCGCTTCCAGGCGCAGGTCGGTCTTTACCTCGATCCCCGCCGTCCCGGTGAGACGGTAGCTGATGTTCCCCACCGAAACCGAGCAATCGCAGCGCAGATCCTCCGTCCCCTGATCCGATTCCCGTCCATAGCGGAACTCCAGCATCCGCTCAAAGTAGAATGGTTTGCCGTCGCCGTTGAGGGCGAGCAGGCACAGGTTGAACCGCCCTTTATACAGCAGATTGCCTTCTTCGAGCTGCGCCGTAACCTGACTGGATTCATTCCACACGTCGATCACCTTGGAAATGCCGGATTCCTCAAAGGGGAAGGTGTTTTTCTGCGGGCAGGAATCCTCCACGCTGCAAAGCAGCTTCATGAAGCTCTTTTGCTCCTGTTCCACAGAAACCTCGTACTTTGTGGAATATACGTCGGTCACTATCTCGAGTTCGGTGTCCTCGTAGGCGTTGATGTAAGCAATCAGCCGTACTTCCACATCCATCAGCATATTTTCCCCGGAGGAATCGCTCTTGAGTCCCACCCGGGTATGCATCACGTCAACCTGCACATCGCAGTCGCAGGAATCCCCTACCCCGGCGCAGTCGAGCATCTGGCTGTAGGGGATCGCGTACTCCATGGTCTCGGGAGCGCCGTCCCCCAATCCGGAAAGGTACAACACCTTGACCCGCACATTCCCCTTGACGATTACCTTGTTATCCAACGTCTTCACATCGTCCACATCAACCACGGCGTCGGTACGCAGTACGGTTTCGGCCGGCGGCTTGCCGCCGCCCAGCTCCAGCACCTCCTCCAGGGAAAACTGCTGCTGCGACGCCCCGGCCACCCGGCTCACGGCGATCGTCTGCCTGCGCTGCTGCACGTCGTCCCCTTCTATGCCGCAGAGCACCCGCGTCTCCGCCTGCTCCACCACTTTGGCACGCAGGGAGAACGCCCCATGGATGTCGAGCCGGCGGGGGCTGGCCGCACGGCAGTTGACATACTCCACCTGGGTGGTGGTATATGCCAGGGCATTGCCGACGCTGCGCCGCAGGGAGACCGTCATGGAAAACGGGGAGCTGTTTTCATAGCAGCGGATCTGGCTGCCCCCTGCGTCCAGGTACAGCAGGCGCAGGGTCACACTCCCGCTGACCTCCAGCGAATCGCTCAGGATACTTTTGGCCGTGACACAGGGATAGATCTGGCATTTCAAAATTTTCTGGATATCCGGGCAGTAGTCCGGGAGGGTGACGTCCAAATCGACAGGCTGTTCCTGTACGGAATCGAACACCACCT
This sequence comes from uncultured Clostridia bacterium, assembly GCA_904397205.1. GTDB lineage: Bacteria > Bacillota > Clostridia > Oscillospirales > Acutalibacteraceae > UMGS1071. The sequence continues at coordinate 23 of CAJFOO010000011.1, read as the reverse complement.
CATTGACCGTGACGGCCTGACGG
>CAJFOO010000010.1 GCA_904397205.1 uncultured Clostridia bacterium | reverse complement strand
CCACCGCCAGGTGTGGTATAATAGCCGCAGGAAATGGGAAATGCGGGCATGGCAGGCGAAACGGATTCCCAGCCACAGGCGCGATCTGCCCACCGCCAGGTGTGGTATAATAGCCGCAGGAAATGGGAAATGCGGGCATGGCAGGCGAAACGGATTCCCCAGAGCGGGCAGGGTACTGGAAAGGATTGGCAGGCACAGGGGGATTCATACATCCTGCCAGAAGTGGATCTCCGTAAACAAAAAGGACGGTGTAAACGGATGAACGAACAGCAGACGGATTCCTGGCTGGAATATATCGCGGAGAAAGCCCTGCCCGTTTTTTTGCAGGGCGTACCCAGGGAGAAACAGGAAGGGTTTTCCCAGCGGTATCGGGAAAAGCTGGCGATGAAGTATCTGGGGAAGCTCTCGCTGTGCGCTTCGGAAGAGGAAAAGCAGGAGCTGGCAAACCGGTGTGTACAGGAGGAAAAACAGGAATGGGAGGCTGCCCCATTTGAGAAAAAGGAGCGGTATCTTATGCCCGATCCGCACTTGGAATATCTGTTGGAGACGGCGGATCAAGTGCTGCAAATGGCCCGCAAGTGCGTACAGGGAAATACGGTTTTGCGCGACGGAAAGTACGGGGCATGGCGGGAGAAGCTGGAATCCCATGCCCGGCAGGTGAAAGACAGCCACAAAGTACGGGCCTCGCGGGTGCTGACGGATGCACTGGTGGAACTCGACCGGGCCTATGGCCGCATGAATCCCGGCGATATGTGGGGCATGTGACAGGGAAAGGGTCCGGAATATGTAAAGAAGCCCGGCGGGATGCGCCGGGTTCCAGGGGTTACCCTATCAGCAGGACTTGTCCCGGATAGATTACGTTGGGGTCTTGTATATGGTTCATTTCCACGATCTGCTGTACAGTGGTATTGAATTTGTTGGCAATCTGGAACAGGGAGTCCCCATTTTGCACGATGTACCAGCGGGATACCGGCGGTGCGGTGGTGTTTTGTACCTCAATGCGCAAGGTTTGCCCTGCACTGATTTCGTTGGGGTCAACAATCCCGTTGTAGCGGGAAATGGCCTGGACAGTGGTGTGATACTTTTGTGCAATGCTCCATAACGTATCCCCAGGTTGGATTGTATATTGTATCGTTGCCAAGATGTTCCCTCCTTTCCGTCTATCCTCAGGATATGCGGCAGGTATAAAATGGGCTACTTTTTTCACAGATAAGATGCAGAAAGCAGGTGAAAGGTATCCAAGATACAGAAATGTTAGGGCTGCTGTTCCTGCAAATGCATGCGACAGACTGGCTCAATACGGTGATGGTAATCGTCTCCACGGTGACAAACGGCGGGCTGTTATGGCTGGTTGCCTCGGGCCTGCTTTTGTGCACGAAAAAATACCGGGGCGCCGCCGTGGCCATCTGGGCCGCCCTGCTGGTATGCGTCTTGGCAGGCAACCTGTTGCTCAAAAATGTGGTGGCCCGCCCGCGTCCCTGCGACGTGATCCCCGAAATGCCGCTGCTCATCCCACAGCCGCAGAGCTTTTCCTTTCCGTCGGGGCATACCATGTCTTCGTTTGCGGCCGCGACGGTCCTCCTGTTTGCCAGCTGGAAATGGGGAATCGCGGCATATGCAATGGCGGGGGTTGTAGGATTTTCCCGGGTATATTTATTCGTGCATTACCCTACCGATGTGCTGGCGGGAGTGGCCTTAGGGATTGCCGTGGGCTGGCTGGTCGTCTGGATCTTTACCAAAGCGGGATGGTTCCCCGCTCTTTCCTTCCGCAGGGAGCCCGTCGACAGCGGAGGGTAGGATCCCTTGAGAAAGAAAATAACGGCGGTTGTATTGTACGGCAGGAGAGCTGGGCTTGAGCTTTCCTGCTTTTTCGTTGTATTCGGCGGCCTTTGCCGGATCGCCCAGCCGGTCGTAGCACACGCACAATTGCAGGAACGGGATATACCCATAGCAGTCGGGCAGCACAAACCCGCCGCCGTAATCGCTGCGGGGACGGGATGCGGCGGTTTCATACCAGAAAATGGCGGGAGGATAGGCATGGCGCTCCAAAAAATACTGGCCGATTTCACAGCAGATTTCTGCCCGGGGCGCGTCGTATTTGAGGCTTTCCAGCAGCCACGAAAGCCCGGCTTCCGGCTTTTGGATCTGGGTATAGCAATAGTAGAGAAGCCGGCAGGCGTCGATATTGTTCTCTATCCAGCCCTGGCCGTCCTGCAAAAAGGATTCCAGCACCGGGATCGCCTTTGCAAATGCTTTGTGGTCGTACAGCTCCCGTCCGTAATAGAACTGCTGCCGTGGTTCGAGCGGCCCTTTTTGGCGCAGGGATTCCAAAATGCGCAGATTCCGCCCCGGTTCTCCGGCCCGGAGCTTGCGGTGGGTGACGGCTGCATCCCCGTAGACAATCTCTCCTCTTGGAGGGATGGCTTCATGTACCGCCCCCTGCCATAAAAACCCTGCGTGGCTGCGGACCAGGCGTTCCCGGTAACAGGTGAACGTTGGCCGGCCCTCTTCGTCGAGCGCAGTGTGATAGGGAAGCATGACCATATCGGTCTTAGGGGAAAGGGATTCCTTGAGCTGCCGGAATTTCTCCCGGTCATCCGGAAGGAATACGTCGTCGGCATCCAGCCAAAGGCAGTATTCCTTTCTTGCCAGAGAAAAGGAAAAATTCCTGGCGGCCGCAAAGTCGTCGCACCAGGGGAAGGTTTCCACGCGGCCGGTATAGGTTTTGGCAATCTCGACGGTGCGGTCCGTACTGCCGGTATCCACAATCACGATTTCGTCTATCAGGCCCTGTACGCTGTCCAGACAGCGGGGGAGCGTGTCTTCCTCATTCTTGACAATCATGCATAAGCTGATCGTAATCATCCGTAAACCACCTCCTTCCTTTATATGTATGCGCAGGAAAACCGTGCATTCTTGATAAAAACGGATCCGTTTGCAGGGGAGCCGGAAGGGGGATTGGGAAAAGGGAATCTCCCATGCATGGACAAAGCCCGGTATACTCATAGTGCCCCATGAGGGACACAATGGGAGTAACACGGGAGGATTTTTTGGAATGGAGAAAATTTACGGTTATGTGCGGGTTTCGACCAAGGAACAGAATGAGGACAGGCAGCTTTTGGCCCTGCGGGAATTTCCCATCGAAAGCGAAAACATCTGGATGGATAAAATCAGCGGGAAGGATTTCAACCGCCCCTCTTACCGGAAGATGATGAAGCACTTGGGAAAGGGGGATCTGCTGGTGGTGAAAAGCATCGACCGTCTGGGGAGGAACTATAAGGAAATCCTGGAGCAGTGGCGGATCATCACCAAGGAAAAGCAGGCCGACATCGTGGTGCTGGACATGCCTTTGCTGGATACCCGCCAGGGCAAGGATTTAATGGGGGCGTTTATTTCGGATCTGGTTTTGCAGCTTTTGAGCTTTGTGGCGGAAAACGAACGCCGGAATATCCGGCAGCGGCAGCAGGAAGGGATAGCCGCGGCAAAGCAGAAGGGGATCCAGTTCGGCCGGCCGAAAAAGGATGTACCCAAGCAGTTTTACATCCTGCGGGAGCAATGGGAGCGCGGGGAAATTTCCAGCCGTCTGGCAGCGCAGCGGCTGTCGGTATCGTACCAGACGTTTTTGCGCTGGGTCCGTACATAAAACACATGGAAAACCTGGGATTTTTTCCGCCGGAACCCTTGCTATTTTATCGGAAATATGGTTAAATTAGAACAGAGGAAAGCCCGGGCTTCGGGGATAGGAGGCGAGGTTTGTGCAGACGACGAAAGTCAAGTTGGTATCCCAGATAGATCGGATCCCTTTAGGGGTGATGCTGTGCCGTCCGGAGGGGGCTGCCAAAGCAGTGGTGCAGTTGGCCCACGGCATGTGCGAGCGCAAGGAACGGTATATGGAATTTATGGAATACCTGTGTTCCCTGGGGTATGTTTGTGTGATCCATGATCACCGGGGGCATGGGGAGAGCGTCCGCGCACCGGAAGATCACGGATATTTTTATGAAGGCGGCGCCCATGCCGCGGTAGAGGATCTGCACCAGGTGAACCAGTGGGCAAAAGAACAGTGTCCCGGCCTGCCTGTTTTCCTGTTGGGGCACAGCATGGGTTCGCTGGTGGTCCGTGTGTATCTGAAGCAGTACGACGACACGATCGCCGGGCTGATTGTCTGCGGCAGCCCCAGCAAAACCCCTGCCAGCAAGGTAGGGCTGGCACTTTGCCGGGCACTGATTACCCGGTATGGCGACCGGCATCCGGGCAAAAAGTTCCATCGCATTGCGTTTGGCGCATTTAACCGCCAGTTCCCGGACGCACAGACGGAAAACGACTGGCTTTGCAGCCGGCGGGAAGTGGTGGACGCCTATGAAAGCGATCCGGATTGCGGGTTTTATTTCACCATGAACGGGTTTCAGGCGCTGTTCCATTTGCTGGAAGAGACGTACGATCCCAAAGGCTGGCAGGTACAGCAGCCGGATTTGCCGATCTGGTTCATTTCCGGGGAGCAGGATGCCTGCCTGAACGATTGGGAGCATTTTTTAGAGGCGGTAGATTTCCTGCGCCAGGTAGGATATACGAATGTGACCTGTCATTTATATCCGGAGATGCGCCATGAAATTTTAAATGAAGCCAACCGCGAAAAGGTATTCCAGGATATTGCACAGCATCTGGAGGATTGGAGGAAGCTTTTACCGGAAAAAACAGAAAAATAAAGGAAATCTATGGAAAATACAGGTGGAAAAATTCTTAAAGTTGTAGTATAATTGGGGTATTCCATTTTATAACCGAAGTGATATTAATGAATTTAAGAGGGAGATGTTGGACATGCTGAACAAAAATGTAACGGACTTATTAAATGCGCAGGTAAATCATGAATTCTATTCTTCTTACCTTTACTTGGGGCTTTCCAACTATTATAAGGGGGAAGGGCTGGACGGCTTTGCCAACTGGTTCGCTATCCAGGCGGAAGAGGAAAGAGATCACGCCAAGATGTATATCGAATATCTGTATGCGAACGGCGAGACGGTCAACCTCACGGCCATTGCCCAGCCAAAGCAGAAGTTTGAATGCTTTGTCTGCCCTTTGAAGGAGGCTCTGCGGCACGAACGCAAAGTGACCGGGCTGATCCACTCGATTTATGCTGCCGCCCATGACAGCCGCGACTTCCGCACGATGAAATTCCTCGACTGGTTCGTGAAGGAACAGGGCGAAGAAGAAAAAGCCGCAGAAGATCTGGTGCGCAAATACGAGCTGTTCGGTTCGGACAAAAAGGCCCTGTACCTGCTGGATCAGGAATTGGGGGCACGCACCTATACGCCGGCCCGTTACCAGGATCTGTAAAGACAGGATGGGCACAGCCTAACTGAAAAACAAAAAAGCAAGGGGTGGGTTTCACCTCTTGCTTTTTTATTGGGCCCCGCGCGGTTCAGGCGTGGGGAATATCGGTGTGGTCTGAAATTTCGGAATTTACTGTGCACAGATCCCGCACGCTCAAATCGTGGATGTTTTTATGTCCGCTGATACGGGCGAACATCGCCAGATCATTGCGGGTGACATGCAGGAAGTTGGCCATGCGCTTGGCACCCTGTTCGATATGCAGGCGTTTGCGCAGTTCAGGATCCTGGGTGGCTACCCCGACAGGACACATGCCGGTCTGGCAGATACGGTATTGCTGGCAGGCCACGGCCATCATCGCGGCGGAAGCAATCGCCACAGCGTCCGCCCCCATGGCGAGGGCTTTCACAAAATCGCTCGATACACGCAGCCCGCCGGTGATGATCAAATCCATATCGCACTGGTGCTCGCGCAGGTACTTTTTGGCGCGGTACAGCGCATAGATGGTCGGTACGGAACTGGCATCCTTGAGCATTTTTGGGCTGGCCCCTGTGGCGCCGCCCCGGCCGTCGATGGTGACAAAATCTGCGCCGGAATAGACGATCCATTCCAGATCCTGCTCAATGTGCCCGGCGGCAATCTTCACGCCGATCGGGCGGCCCAGGGAAGCGGCACGCAGCTGCGAAACCAGGTCTTTGAGATCCTCTTTGGTTTGCAGGCCATCGAATTTCGAGGGGCTGATCACGTCTTTGCCAAGAGGCTTATCTCGGATTTTGGCGATTTCCGGGGTGACCTTTTCCCCAGGGAGATGCCCACCCATGCCGGGCTTGGTACCCTGCCCGATTTTGATTTCGATCGCATCGGAGGTTTGCAGGTTTTCCGGGGTCACGCTGTACAGGTTGGGCACATATTCAAAAATATACTTGTACGCGGCTTCCTTTTCTTCAGGGAGGATGCCGCCTTCCCCGCTGCACATGGCGGTTTTGGCCATGGCCGTCCCCTTGGCCAGGGCGATCTTCATTTCCTTGGAAAGCGCCCCAAACGACATATGGGAGACATACACGGGGTTTTCCAGAACCATCGGCTGTTTGGCGTGCTTGCCGATCACCGTGGTGGTGCATACGTCTTCGCCGTCGTGCAGGGGAGGCGGGTTGAGCTGCGCGCCCAGGATCAGAATGTCGTCCCAGGAGGGGGTGACGGGGAGCTTGGTGCTCATGGGTTCAATGACGGAGGTACCGGTCTGCGCCATGGCGTGGATATCTGCCATATGGGGTTCGAACGGGCTGTCTGTTTTGGCAAATTCCTTGGGGTATGCCAGGGGATTTTCTCCTGCGGCGGAATGAGAAGGAGCCGGGGCGCTGCCTTCTACGAGGGAGAATTTGCTTTTTGGGGCGCCGCAGATGGGGCATACCCAGTCATCGGGAAGGTTTTCAAACAGGATTTCCTTGTCGGCTTCGTCCATGCGGTACCCGCATAAGTCACATTGGTAAATGGCCATAAAAATTTACATCCCTCCGGTATTTGATTTTGTGTTTTTTTGGGTGGATTAATAGTTTTCCGCGCGGACCTGGAAAAATGCCTGGGGATGGGCACAAACCGGGCAGACCTCGGGCGCCTGCTTG
>CAJFOO010000009.1 GCA_904397205.1 uncultured Clostridia bacterium | reverse complement strand
CCAAATAAAGACCAAAAGAGCGGTTAGGTACTTCCAGGAAAAGGATACCTGCGTTGCTCGTTAGCCCAAAAAATGCGCAGGTTTTGAAATCTTTCGTTTCGCTAGGAAAAGGGGTCTGCGTTTTACCGACCCCTTCCCAAAACGCAGGCAACCGGGAGCGGATTTCTATAGTGAAAGGACTCTACCCCTCCCCCACCTCGATAAGATTTCAAATGCAAAGCCGCTAGACCGTGCGGCATCATCCGTACAAAAAAATCCCCCTCATCAGGTTTTTGAATTTTTAGGAAGAAACAGGACTGGGGAATTTTCCCCAGTCCCAAAAGGGCAGCGCCCCCATTGATTGACTTTCTGGGCGGCCTATGATATAATAATACTTAATCGCTTCGGTGGAAACGCCGGGGTTTTATGTTATTGCGGGATTATCAGCCTTTTGCCCTTGGCTCTGTACCCGGAAATTATGAGGACTCCTTAATTTTGCGGAGTCCTTTTGCTTTTATAACCCGCTCTCGTTGATAATTGTAGGATGCCGCTCTCTGCCCATGGGGTCGCGAATCACGACCCCATTTCGTTAAGGGAGCCCCGTTTCAGGGCCCCCTTGCAGGGAGATTCTGTTTCCCGCCGGGGGTGAGAATTTCGCTCACCTCCTTGTCCTTTGCGTCAATGTGGTTGCGGATAGCCTCTCGCGGGTTTTTATAACCCGCTCTCGTTGATAGCATTTATATTTCTATCTGGCTGCCGTCGTGAATCGCGACGGTAGCTTGCTATGGGTGATAAGACGGTGCACATCGCCTTCGGGGATAAAAGAAATCTGTTGCGGCCCGCCTTCCGTAAGGGGGTCGCGTTTCACGACCCCCTTGCAATGTCTGCGTAGCGCATCACGGGGATTACTGTACCCCAGGGGGTAAATCCAATTTTGGATAGTCTTCCAGCCAATCCGAAATTGGATGCGCTATCCGCTCCCGCTTCCCATCCTAAAACAAAAAGGAGCGGCCAGCCGCAACGCTTGCGCTCCTTTTGGGGGATTTATGCTACTTTTCCAGAGTAATCTATTACCGCAATTTCCGTTAGTGTAGTTTCTAGCTGGTTTATAATCTGTTCCAGACGTTTTGTTACCCCTCCGCTAATCCATGTTTCTCCACATTGTTCACATTTGAAACAAGGAACATTTTTAATTACAATAATACAGCCGTTTTCCAGTTCTACAACATGCAGTGTCTTCCCTTCTTCCATATGCCCTTTACAAAAAAAACAGGTTTGCATTTTATCGCTCCTTTCTGGTCTTATAATCACTTTCGAATTTATCGGGGGATGGATAGTAAGCCGTGATGATATAAAGGGTATTTTCACTAACTCCGCACACGACGTGCAGGACTCTCTTTGCGATTGTAAACCCCATAACCAAACAGCTTGGAAAAGGATGGTCATCTGGATACTGTTCAATAATATCCCCGTTTTTGATAACAGTTATTATATCCTCATAACGGATTTTTCTCTCTTTCATCCTTAGTATAAAGTGATGCGTTAAAAAAACCGTATCATCTGTACATAACCGCTCTAATTGTTCTTTTGTTATCATGGTTTCCTCTCTGTCGTTCCATCCAGCTTAGTTTTTCCCTTCTGGATACACTTAAAAACGTATTCTTTTAAAACAGTATTCGAAGTTTTCCCTTGTTTTTCGCAGTATTCTTTAAACGCTGCCGCTTCTTCTTTTTTTACTTTGCATCCTAAAGTTGCCATATTTTTTTTATCCCAATTTGCAGATGCTTTCTTCTGTGATTCGCTCCTTACTATAACTATCCCTCCTACATTTCCTTGATTACATTATAACACATTTTATATAAGGTTAACAGTATAAAAACCAACAAATATATACGGTTAACTTTAGTTATTATGCTAATTGATTTATACTGTTAACCGTAGTATACTATAATCACAGGCAAGGGAAAAACCTAGAGCGAAAGCGGACGAAGTACCGAAAGGGAACCAAGAACGCCACATAAGAGCGGGAGCGGATAAGGGAGATTGAGAGAGCCGAAGGCCCAGATGCTTAAAGCCGCCCGCCGCCGGGATTATCCCAAGCTAAAAAGAAAACCTCTCCTGCCAAGCCTACCAAGCAAACAAGAGAGGAAACCACGAGGGCTTGCGCTTATTATAACACAGCCCGGCGATAAAAGAAAGGGGCTAATATTATGTGAGCACAAACGAATTAGCAAGCAAAGTTAGGGAATTAAAAGAACTCAAAGCAATGGCAGAAGAACTAGCGGCAGAGATTGCTGCTATAGAGGATGTCCTCAAAGCAGAAATGACCGCACAGGGCACTGATGAAATGACCGTGGATATTTTCAAAATCCGCTGGAAACCAGTCATTTCCTCTAGGCTGGACAGCAAGGCACTTAAATCCGAACTGCCGGAAATTGCAAAGCGGTATACGGTAAAAGCTGAATACAAGCGGTTTTCAGTAGCTTAAAACGAATAAGCAGGCGAGCGGAATACAAATCCGCTCGTTTTTTTCACTTTTTTTGGAAAACCTCTTGACTTTTCGAGTTCCAAAATATATAATGGAACTCAAGAAAGAGAGGTGCTAAAGTGTCGGCAATGGGGAGGCCGAAGTCTGATAATCCTAAAAGTAATGATATTAAAGTTAGGCTTGACGATGCTACTCATGAAAAACTGATGGCATATTGCCAAAAACATAATATCACAAAAGCGGAGGCAATCAGACAAGGTATACATTTGCTTTTGAGCAAATAAAAAAGAGAAAATCGGCTGTACTTTGGTGAGCGCACCGAAATTCTCTTGACACCAGAAGTCCCCTTCTGATAAATCCCATTATATCACGAATGGGGGCTTCTTTCAAGCAGTGAAAGGAGTAAAACCATGGAACAAGCAAAAGAAATTTTAGACTATATCCTTACCGGCGAACTATGGGCCAAAGCTATGCAGGCCAATCCGGACGTACAAAAGGCAGATAAACTGCTTTCCAACCATCGATTATTCCAAAATATAGAGCGGTTAAAATTGGGAGACCGATGGCAAAATACAAATTACATATTCACTACTTACGAAGGGGGAGCCATGCACCCGGATACGATTACTTCATGGTTCAGAAAATTTATTATCAAGCATAATCTCCCGCGAGTCTCTGTACATTCCTTACGACACACAAACGCTACTTTATTAATTGCAAACGGGGTAAATTTAACTACCGTATCGGGCAGGTTGGGACATGCCAATACAGGGACTACCACAAAAATATATGCCCATGCTATCAAGACAGCCGACGAAATGGCGGCACAGACTATCCAAAACATTTTAAACCTAAGGAAGAACCAAACCGGATAATAAAAAAGCGGATACCCTTCTAAACTTTTTAGAAAGAGGTATCCGTTTTTCTTTTCCAATAAACGAATATTTCAAACAGTAAAGACCAAATAAAGACCAAAATTTGTTTTTTAATAGACGCGCAAAAAACAAAAAACCCAGGAACCCGCATAGTTCCTGGGTTTTCTCTGGCGTGCCTGAAGGGATTCGAACCCCTGACCTTTTGGTTCGTAGCCAAACACTCTATCCAGCTGAGCTACAGGCACATTCCTTATTCCAGCCGAAGCTGACTTGCTTATCATACCACAAGTTTCCCAAAAAAGCAAGCTTTTTTTCTATTTGAAGCCATATTTTTCCGCGGGAAGGAAGGTTTATCCTTCCATCCGCAGGACAACCCCGCTATAAGCCGGGATTTCCAAGGTGTCTTTTGGCGCTTCCCCCAGCAGCGCTTCGGCGGCGCGCCATTCGTCCGGCACAGCAGGATGCCGGGTTTCCCCGGCCGTGTTCAGCCCTACCAGCAGCATCTGCCCCGCCCCATGCCGCACATATACCAAGCAATCCCGATCCGCCGCCAGAGGATGCCAATCCCCTTTTTGAAACACCGGGTTTTCCCGGCGCAGCTTCCCCAGCCAGCGGTACCAGCGCAGCAGCTCCTGCCGCTCGCGGCCCCAAGGGTAGGAACGGCGGTTAAAGGGATCCTTATAGCCTTCCATACCCGCTTCGTCCCCATAATACACGCACGGTACGCCCGGCAGGGTATACTGCATCAGGGAGGCCAGCTTCAGCCGCCGCACGCCAAGCTCCCACTGCTCCGGGGAAAGCGACTGGGACCTTTGCCATTCACGGCCGCGGGCCTTCAGGGGTTCCCCTGCAAGGACCGTCACGGCCCGTTCGGTGTCGTGGGTACCGATGTGGTTCATCAGGACATGGATCACCGGCGGCGGGTAATGTTCCAAAATCGATCCGATCTGTTCGGCGGTCTCGGCAGGGCTGCGGCCCGTGACAAACCCCAGGATCGCCTCCCGGAAGGGATAATTCATCACACTGTCCATCTGCCCGCCCTGCAAATACCGCCGCCGTACGCCGTAGGCTGTCTTGTTGCTCGCGTCCTCCCAGACTTCCCCCACCACAAATGCATCCGGCTTTTCCGTCTTTACCCGGCGGTACAGCGTATCCAGGAACACATCCGGCAGTTCATCCGCCACGTCCAGCCGCCATCCGCGCGCGCCCAGCCGCATCCATTTCTGCACAATCCCCTGCGGACCGGCAATATAGTCCAGATACGACGGCTGTGTTTCTTCCACGTTGGGCAAGGTGGGAAAATTCCACCAGCATTCGTACTGATCCGGCCAATGCCGGAACCGGTACCAGGAATAATAGGGCGATTCCCGGCTTTGGAACGCCCCCAGGCCGGGATACCGCCTGCCCCGGTTAAAATATACGCTGTCGCTGCCGGTATGGCTGAACACCCCGTCCAAAATAACCGATATCCCGCGCTTTTGCGCCTGGCGGCACAGTTCGGCAAACTCTTCCTCCCCGCCGAGCAGGGGATCGATCCGCTCATAGCACGCGGTATCGTAACGGTGGTTGGAGTGGGCCTCAAAAACCGGGTTCAGGTACAGGCAGGTAACCCCCAATTCCTGCAAATTGTCCAGCTTCTGCGCGATGCCCCGCAGGTCGCCGCCAAAATAATCGCTGTTTGTCACCTTCCCCTGCGCGTCGGGCCGCCATTCGGGTTCCTCATCCCAATGGGTATGGATCCGCCTGCCCTGCGGGATATGCCCCTTGGGCTGCCCCGAGGCACAGAACCGATCCGGGAAAATCTGGTACATCACCCCGCCGCAAAGCCAATCCGGGGTGGAAAACCCCTTGCGGTACACCGTGAGCTGCCAGCTCCCCGCACCGCCGCCCAGGCTGCCCCAGCCATCCATGCCGCGCGTCAGGCGGCATTCCCCGTGCCAGGTCTGCACGGTAAAAAAATAAAAATACAGCCCGGCTTTGTCAGGGGTATAGTCGCACTCCCACCATTCGCTGTCCTGCCCGCTCATGCCGCACCAAAACAGATCCAGCGTTGCCACCGGCTGTGCGCGGTCGGTTTCAATATACAGACGGGCGGCCGAGCACCGCAGGTTGCGGGGGGCGAGGATTTTAAAATGGATATTGGTGCCTTCTTCGACCGCGCCCACCGGGTTGCGGAAGTCGGTATTGCGGGAACAAAACACGCACAAATCCCCCTTTCTCCGGGATAGTTTCTTCCGATCCCCCGCCGCCGGGAAAACGCATCACAGGGGGGTCTTCTCAGGAAAGCCTTCCTTGCTGCCAAGCCCGTCTTCCAGCAGGATCCCTGCCGCAGCCAGCTTATTGGCGGTTTCCCGCTCCAGATCCCGCAGCATGGCCGCCCGTTCCTGCAAAGAGGGATCCTTGGGGATCGACGCGGGGGCCGGCGTCGCGTACCAGATATTTTCTGCATATTCGCGGATAGCCCGATCGGCGGCAAACCGGCCGGCCTGGGCAATATTATGCAGGCACATGCGCTGCCATGCCAGAGGATCCCGGTAGCGGTCCTGCGCCTCCTGATGCACTTTCTGATACGAATCAAAATCGGCTAAGACCATGTAAGGATCCTGGCCCGAGAGCGAATCGGCGATGGAAGCAAAGGAATAACCGCCAAAGCCTGCGCGCATTTCTTCGAGCGCCTGGCGGATCACCGGGTTATTCTCCACAAACAGATGGGGATTGTACCCGGACGACCGCAGCGACTGCACTTCCTTGGCCGTCATGCCGAACAGCAGCATATTTTCTTCCCCAACCGATTCAAAAATCTCCACGTTCGCGCCGTCCAGGGTGCCGAGCGTCACCGCGCCGTTTATCATAAACTTCATGTTCCCCGTACCGGAAGCCTCTTTCCCTGCCAGCGAAATCTGCTCGCTGATGTCGGCGGCGGGGATAAGCTGTTCGGCTACCGTGACGCGGTAATCCTCCAGATACACCACCTGCATTTTCTGATTTACCCGGGGATCCTGGTTGATAGCCTGCCCAAGCTGGTAGATAAACCGGATCATTTCCTTGGCAAAGTAGTAGCCGGGGGCGGCCTTCGCGCCGAAGATATAGGTGTGGGGGAGGAAGGGGGCGTCCGGGTTTTCGCGCAGCCACTGGTAAGTCGCCAGGATATGCAGCGCGTTCAGATGCTGGCGCTTGTATTCGTGCATCCGCTTGACCTGCACGTCGAAAATGGAATCCGGATTGAGCGTCAGGCCGTTTTGTTTTTTCACATATTCCGCCAAACGGACCTTGTTCTCCCGCTTGATTTTTCCCAGCCGCTCCAGTACCGACGCATCCCCCGCAAAGGCTTTGAGGTTCTGCAGTTCCTCCGCCCGGCGGATATACCCGTCGCCAATCAGTTCGCACAGCAGCTCCGCCAGCTTCGGATTGGACTGGTTCAGCCAGCGGCGGTGAGCAATCCCGTTGGTGACATTCTGGAATTTATCGGGCATTTCGGTATAAAAATCATGGAAAACCGATTCCTGAAGGATCCGGCTGTGCAGGGCGGATACCCCGTTGACGCTGTGGCACGACACGACAGCCAGATTCGCCATTTTGACATACCCGTCGTTGAGCGGGGCCATGCGCCCGACTTTATATCCATCCACGCCGCGCCCGTGCATCTGCGCGCAGAAACGGCGGTTGATCTCCTCGATGATCTGGTAGATGCGCGGCAGCAGCATCCGGAACAGGTTCTCATCCCAGCATTCCAGCGCCTCCGCCATCACCGTATGGTTGGTATACGCCATGGTGCGCTGTACGATATCCCAGGCGCTGTCCCACCCATAGCCGCACTCGTCGAGCATGATGCGCATCATTTCCGGGATCGCCAGCACGGGATGGGTATCGTTGAGATGGATCGCCGCACAGTCCGGGAAATTGTCGAGCGTGCTGTTGCGGGTGAGATGCCGCCGGATGATATCCTGCAGCGTGGCCGATACCAGGAAATACTGCTGGGTCAGCCGCAGGCTTTTGCCTTCCATATGGTTGTCTTCCGGGTACAGCACCTTGGTGATGGCTTCGGCCATGGCGTCCTGCTCCATGGCGCGCATATAGTCGCCGCTGTTGAACATCTTCATATCAAAGTCGGCGGCTTCGGCCTTCCAGATGCGCAGCAGGCTCACGCCGGCCCCGTCCATGCCCGAAACATACATATCGTAGGGCACGGCCTTGACCTTTTTGTATCCCTTATGGTTGACAATATGGAAGCCGTTGTTCCAGCTTTCTTCAATCGTCCCCTCAAAATGCACCTCCACCGTGCGATCCCGCGCGGCTTGCAGCCAGGCCTTGCCCCCCGGCAGCCAGAAATCCGGCAGTTCGGTCTGCCAGCCGTCCACCAGCTTCTGCCGGAAGATCCCGTATTCGTAGCACAGCGAATATCCAATGGCCGGGTACCCTTCGGTGGCCAGGGCATCCAAAAAGCAGGCCGCCAGCCGGCCCAGCCCGCCGTTGCCCAGCCCGGCGTCCGGTTCCATTTCATATACGGCGTCGGGGGAAAGGCCCAGGTTTATCAGGGCCTGCCGGATCTCCTCTTCCACGCCCAGGTTAAACAGGTTGTTTTTCAGCGAGCGGCCCATCAAAAATTCCATGCACAGGTAATAGATCCGCTTGGTCTGGTTGGAATCCGCGCGTTTTTTGAAATCGCTGCGGCCCTGCGCGAGCATTTCCCGGACAATATGCACCACCACTTCGTACACTTCCCGGTACGAAGCGTTATCCACATCGACGCCGAACATATGCGACAGTTTTTCTTCAATCAGATGCTGGATCTGCTTGACAGACTGGTGATAATTCATAGCAAAACATCCTTCCAAAATCAAACGGCGGAGAAACGGTATTCCCCGCCCCGTGTTCTGTTTTTGCGTAAGGGATAAACGTTTGTTGTTCATTATATACCAAAATTTCGCGATTTTCAACCACCGCCGCCGCAATAGACAAACAAAATTTTTTGTCCATGCCCGGCTTGCCGTCTGTCTGTCCCGGCTTCCCCGCCTTGGCGCCCGTCCCGGCCGCTGTCTTGCCCAGCCGGAAGATTTTTGGGCAAATGTCACAATTCCCTGCGTTTCCTGTGGAAAACTCCTCTGGCCGTATGCCTGTCGTTTGAGCCGGCAGCAGATAGAAAATCCCCCGGAGGCCGTAGCTTCCAGGGGATTTCGCACCAAGCGGCATGTATCCCTAATTGCTGTTTATTTCTGTAAATGCGACAAAATTCCATTCGCCGCTCGCTGCGAGCGGGAACCCGTTTTGATAGACGGTCAAAACGACGGACAAATCCTCCAAACGATACCCCTCCTGCCGCAGTTCCTCCGAGGAGGGCAGCAGCTCCAGGGTATGCTTCAGATACGCCGAATAGCTTGCGGCCTCCTGCGTGATCGGCTCCAAACCAAACGTTTGCTGAACATATTGGATCTCCCTGCGGAAGTCGGCCATGGCCTGGGCAAAGGCGCTGTCCGGGTCGGCAAAGACCGTCCCGCCCTGCGGATCCTCCCGGGTGGCATACGGAGACGGGGCAGAGGAAACCCGTGTGGCGCTGTCACCGCACCCGGCAAGAATCAGGCAGAAAAAGCAAATACAAAGAAAAGCCCATATTCTTTTCATGTTATTTACACCCCGCCGGTATTTTTGTTATCCAGATTATAAGATAAAACCCAAATAAAGTAAACAGATATCCGCCATAAATCCAGAAACTTTTGGGAGAAAAAACTTTTTCGCAATTTTTTCGAAGGAAAGCGCGCAAACCCTCTTCCTATTTTATCAAATATCGATTATAATAGAAAAGAAACGACCAAAAATTATGGAGAGGGGTAGCCATATCATGGGACAAACTGAAGGCAAGGTGAAAAATAAAATCCGGCTGCGGATTTGTGATATTGACTGCGCGGTAACTACCGAAGACGCAGAAGATTACGTGCGTACCCTGGGGTATGATGTGGAGCGCACCATCCAGGAACTCATGCAGCAGAACGAACGGGTATCCCTGGCCATGGGCGCCATCATTGCCGCACTGAGCTTCTGCGACGACTTCCATAAGGAAATGGATGCCTCCGACCGTCTGCGCACACAAATCAAAGAGTACGTGGACGAAGCGGAACGCGCCAAGGCCGAGGCCGCCCGCCTGCAAAAGGAAAATGAACATCTGCGCGCCGGGATGGACGCCCTGTGCGCCGACATCCTCGACCTGAAAAAACGTCTGGAATCGCTTGGCCAGCCCGTACCGCAGTGCAGCATCGACTTTGACAAGCTGTCGCGGCATCAGGCTGTGAAGGCCAACGTGCAGCAGCGGCAGCAGACAGTGGCAGCGCCGCCCAAACCCGAAAAACCGGAAAAACCTGCGCCGGAAAAGCCGCCGCACAAGGAAGAACCAAAAGAAGAACCAAAAAAGGAGAAGGAACCCGCCGCACCGGCCAAAGAACCTGCTGAGCCAAAACCGGAACCGCCCAAACCCACGGCCCAAGCGCCAAGCGATCCCGGCCCGGACGCCAAAGAAAAAGAGGAGCAGAAACCTGCGCCTGCTTATGCGCCGCTGCGCCGTCCAAACCCGGATTACCAGGACGTCCAACCGGTACAGACCGGCTCGTATACCCGGCCGAAGTCTCCCTTTGAACCGGATCTCCCTTCTTCCGAGGGGTTTGTCAGCTTTTTTGAAAAAAAGGAGCATCCGTAAGGGAACCCTTCACATACGCTTTTCTGTACTCCCCGAGGATGCCGCGCCATTCTTGGGGAATTTTGCTAATCCGGCAGAGATTCCACCAAAATTTCCCTTCCCATCCCTGCTATACTGAGGAGGATGGGCGCCGTTTTTATCCAGTCAGGAGATCCATATGCAACACGATCCACACAAAACAACCAAACCCGAAATCCTTGCCCCCGCCGGCTCCATGGAATCCCTGGTGGCCGCCGTCCGCTCCGGCGCTACAGCCGTCTATCTGGGCGGGCAGGCATTCAGCGCCCGCGCCGCCGCCCATAATTTTGACCGCGACGCGCTGCGGCAAGCCGTGGAATACTGCCATGTGCGCGGGGTAGCGGTCCATCTGGCCGTGAATACCCTTCTGCTGGAGGACGAACTGCCCGCTGCGCTGGAGTTTGCCGCCTTTGCCTGCTCCCTGCCTGTGGACGCCATCATTGTGCAGGATGTGGGGCTTTTTTCCCTGCTGCGCCGCTGCGCCCCGGATTTACCCCTGCATGCTTCCACGCAGATGTCTGTCCATTCCCCCGCCGGGGCAAGGCTGCTTGCCGCGCAGGGAATGCGGCGGGTGGTGCTTTCCCGGGAGCTTTCCCTGGACGAAATCCGCGAAATTTCTGCCGCTGTACCGGTCGAGCTGGAACATTTTGTCCACGGCGCACTGTGCATGTCCGTCTCCGGGCAGTGCTACTTCAGCGCCATGCTGGGTTCCCGCAGCGGCAACCGGGGCATGTGCGCCCAGCCGTGCCGGCTGCCGTTTGCCGCCCCGGAGGGTACAGGCTACGATCTGAGCCTGAAGGATCTCTCCCTCATCGACCGCATCGACGAGCTGGCACAGGCAGGGGTTTCCTCGTGCAAGATCGAAGGGCGCATGAAGCGGCCGGAATATGTAGCCGCCGCTACCGCCGCCTGTACCTTCGCGGAACGGGGGGAAGCTATCCCCGGGGATCTCCGCCAAAACCTGTATTCGGTGTTCTCGCGTTCCGGCTTCACCACCGGGTATGCCGACGGCGAACGGGGCCGGGAAATGTTCGGCGTGCGCACCAAACAGAACGTCACAGATGCTTCCCAGGCCGTCTTTTCCCAGCTCCACAGCCTGTACAAAGGCGAACGTCCCTGCGTACCGGTTTCCTTCCGGTTTACGGCACAGGCCGGTAAGCCCTGCTCCCTCACCGTACAGGATGAGGACGGCCATACCGTTACCCGGGAAGGCCCCGTTCCCGAACCGGCGCAGAACCGCCCCCTGGACGCCGCACGCTGCCGCGCCCAGCTTGAAAAAACCGGGGGCACGCCGTTTTTCTGTACCCGCACCGGCTGCGAGATTGCCGACGGCCTGGCTTTGCCGGCTTCCGCCCTGAACCATCTGCGCCGGGACTGCCTGGACGCCTTGACAGAACAGCGCAAGCATCGCCCGCCCATCCCGTTTTCCCGCGGGGAAATCCCCTCCGGGAAGCACCGTCCCGAAACACCGCTGCGCTGGCGGGCACGGTTTGCCCGGGTACGCGAAAGCACAGATATCCCGCCGGAAGCGGAAGTATGCGAATGGATCTACGTCCCGCTGGGTACCCCGCTGCCGGTCCTTGCGGATCTGCGCCGCCGCGGGCTGTCCGTTGCGCTGGAGATGCCCCGGGGGATGTTCGGCACAGAACCGGCTGTGCGCCGCCAGCTGGAACAAGCCGCCAAAGCCGGTTTTTGCCACGTATGGGCCGGGAACCTCGGCGCGGTGGGCCTGGCCCGGGAACTCGGTTTATCCATCCACGGCGGGTTTTCCCTGAACGCCGTCAACACCGCCGCGCTGGAATGGCTGGAACAGCTTGGGCTGGAAGATACCGAGCTTTCTTTGGAACTGACGCTCGCACAGGCCCGCCATCTGGGAGGAAATATCCCCCGGGGGATCCAGCTGTACGGCCGTTTGCCCCTGATGCTCTGCCGCAACTGTCCTGCCGCCAACGCGCCCGGCGGGTGCAAGGGCTGCGAGGCCCGCGGCGGTTCCCGTCCCGCCGTCCTGACTGACCGCAAGGGCGAAACATTCCCCATCCAGTGCTTTGGCGGGTGCAGTGAGATCCTCAACTGCGTGCCGCTCTCTCTTTCGGACCGGATTCATGAAATCCAGGGGCAGGATTTCGGCGTTTTCCGATTCACTGTGGAAAACTCTGTGGAAATTGGGGAAATCTTTTCTGCCTTCCAATCCCATACCCCCCTCAAAGGCCCGTATACCCGCGGATTGTCTTACCGGGGGATTCAATAGCCCTCTGTGGAATTTGCTTTGTGAAGCCCGGAGGATTTGTGGAAAATGATTCCATTTACCAGACAGGAGGAGTTTTTATGTTGATTTTAGCATCCGCATCCCCCCGCCGCCGGGATCTGCTTACCCGTGCCGGCTATACCTTCCGCATGGTCCCTGCCCAGGTGGAAGAAACGTTCCGCCCCCACATGACCCCGGATCAGATTGTGCGTTCCCTTGCCGAAAAAAAGGCCGCCGCCGTAGCCAACACATACCACCGCGACGTCGTGATCGGCGCCGACACCATGATCTGCCTGGATGGGGATGTGCTCGGCAAGCCCGGCTCATTTGCCGACGCCGCCGCCATGCTCCGCCGCCTTTCCGGCCGCACCCATACGGTATACACCGGCTGCTGCATCCAGAAGGGCGCGCTGCGGGAGAGCTTTTCTTCCCGCACGGACGTAACCTTCTTCCCTTTGACCGAACAGGAAATCACCGGCTATCTTTTGACCCGCGAGCCGCTCGACAAGGCCGGCGCGTATGGGATCCAAGGGATCGGCGGGCTGTTTATTGAAAAAATCTGCGGGGATTACTATTCCGTCGTCGGCCTGCCCATGGGACAGCTCGTGCGCCGGCTGGTAAAATATCTCGACTGATCCCTTATATTTTTCAGCAAAAGGATGTATGCTTGCCCGGTGATTTTCTTTTTCTTTAAAGGAATATAAACTTTCTTTCAAAATATTTACAAATTTTTTGTTGAGAATTTGTTTCGTAACGGGTATAATAGGCATACATAGGCTCCGTTTCCACCAGGGGAAAATCCTTTCCTGCGGCGGATTTTTGGACGCAGCCAAAGATGCAAACAGCAAGGACGCACAAAAGGCTTTCCGCAAATACGGAAATACGGAAGGAAAGGGGAAATCCATGTTTTCAAAAGATATTGGCATTGACCTGGGTACCGCCAACACCCTGGTATATATGAAAGGCAAGGGCATTGTGATGCGGGAACCCTCCGTGGTTGCCGTGGACGTGCGCACCGATACCGTGCTTGCCGTGGGCGAACAGGCCAAAAACATGATTGGCCGTACCCCCGGCTCCATTGTGGCTGTGCGCCCCCTCAAGGACGGCGTGATTGCCGACTTTGACATCACCGCCACCATGCTCAAGCATTTTATCCGGCAGGTGGCAAAATCCAATTCCTTCGGCCGCCCCCACATTGTGGTGTGCATCCCCTCCGGCGTGACCGAAGTCGAACGCCGCGCGGTGGAAGACGCCGCCCGCCAGGCCGGCGCCAACAACGTGGAACTCATTGAAGAACCCATGGCCGCTGCCATTGGGGCCGGTTTACCCGTCGGGGAGCCGACCGGCAGCATGGTGGTGGATATCGGCGGCGGCACCACCGAGGTGGCCGTTATCTCGCTGGGGGATATTGTCGCCTCGTGCTCGGTGCGCATCGGCGGCGATAAATTTGACGAGGCCATCATTTCCTATGTCAAGAAACACTTTAACCTGCTTATCGGCGAACGCACTGCCGAGCAGATCAAAATTAACCTGGGGTCGGCGTTCCCCATCGCGGAGATTGAAAACTCCTATCTCGACATCAAGGGCCGCAACCTCTCCTCGGGCCTGCCCAAAAACGTCACCATCACCGGCAGCGAGGTGCGCGAGGCCCTTTTGGAACCCATTGCCGTGATTGTGGACGCCATCCGCACCACGCTCGAAAAAACCCCGCCGGAGCTTTCGGCCGACATCATTGATTTCGGCATCACGCTCACCGGCGGCGGCGCGCTGCTGCGCGGGCTTGACGCCCTGATCAGCGAACAGACCGGCATGCCCGTAAACGTGGCGGACAACCCGCTCGACTGCGTGGCCGACGGCACCGGCAAGCGGCTGGAAATCACTTTGCCAAGCGAATATTACAAAGCGCATAAAAAATAAACGGGAACAGGGGAAAGGGGCGCGGAAGGGAGAGCCTTTCGCCCCTTTCCCTTTCTCTATCGGATCGCATTTTGTCCTCTGCGCGTGAACCGCCGCGCAGGGGATATTCCGGCAGCGGCAGAAAGGGGGAACCCGGTTGAAAGAATTTTTCCGTACCAAAAGCTTCCGCATCCTGCTGGCAGTAGTGGCCGGCCTGTGCATCCTCGCGATTGTCACCGCCATCACTGGGGGCTTTGCCATCCCCAATCTGCTGGGGGCCATTTCCACCCCCATGCAGAAGGTCAGCACGGTGGTGGCCAACAACGCCGCCGATACCGCCGCGGATTTGACCCGCTCAAAGGAATCGCTCCAGGCGGAAAACGACGCCCTCAAAGCACAGGTGCAGCAGCTGACAAGCCAGCTCGTCGATTATTACCAGCTCCAGCAGGAAAACGAACAGCTTCGCAGCTTTTTAGAACTCAAGGAGCAAAACCAGGATTATCAAATGGTGACGGGTTCTGTGGTGGGGCGCGACCCGAGCGACTTGTTCTACAGCTTCCGGGTAGATAAAGGGACGCTTTCAGGCGTGCGGGTCAACGATCCCGTCATTACGGAAGACGGTGTGGTCGGGTTTGTCTCGAGCGTCAGTTCCATGTACTGCAACGTCACAAGCATCCTCTCGCCCGATACCAAAATCGCCGCCATCGACAAGGTCAGCCAGGAAAGCGGCGTCGTCACCAGCGACCTGACCCTGGCGGATCAGGGCCTTGTGCGCATGAACTGGCTCGAAACCGGGGATCTGGTGCAGGAAGGGGATATCGTCGTGACCAGCGGCATCGCCGGGATTTTCCCCAAGGATCTGAAAATCGGCACGGTAAAGGAAATCCGCAACAGCGAAAACGACGTTTCCCGCTATGCGGTGATTGAACCGTTTGCGGATGTGAAAACCGTCAAGGACGTCCTGATTATCACCGACTTCCAGGGGCAGGGGGAAGCCCTCGCCGATTTGACCTATCCTTCCACGGCGCTGACTACCTCCCCGTCGTCTTTGGAAACGGCCTCCTCCAGCGCCGCCGGCCAGGCCGCTTCATCCAGTGAAGCCGCTGCGGCAGGATCTTCCGCCGTCTCGTCCCAGGCGGCTTCTTCCACCGGCTCGGAGGCATCGCCATGAGACGCCGCAGCCACCTTGTATTTTTCCGCTACCTGGCCTATTCCCTGGAGATCCTCGTGCTGTTCCTGCTTCAGCAAACGCCTTACCTCATCCCTGAGCTGTGGGGGATCCGCCCGGTGCTTTTGTTCCCGGCAGCCCTTGCTATCGCGCTGTACGAGAGCGAAACCGTTTCTATGATTTTTGGGGCAATCTGCGGATTGCTGGTGGATTTTGGACATAGCACAGTGCTGGGCCTGCACGCGGCCCTGCTGGCGGTTTTATGCTACCTAATCTCCCTGATGGTGGTGAATCTGTTTAAAACAAACCTATTCACCGCCCTGCTTCTGGGCTGCTCTTGCATCATCCTGCTGTATCTCTTCCAGTGGTTGTTTTTCTATTTGTTCCAGGGGTATGATTATCCTGGATATGCCCTTTGGCGCCATTATCTCCCACGGATGCTGTACACCATGCTGTTCCTGCCCGTTGCCTATTACTTCAACCGGGCTTTCGCGCTGTTTCTGCGAGAACCAACCGAATAACGGCAAGCGGCAAACCGGAAAGGAGACGCTTTCATGAAAAAAAAGGACGGTAAAAAATGGGGGAAACTCACCGGATCCATGAAAAAATCCGCGGCCTACTGGATCTGCGGGGGGATCCTGGTGGGGGCATGCGGCGTGTTCACCCTGCGCCTTATCGACTGGCAGATTATAAACGGGCAGGAATACCTCAACCGCGCCAACCAGACCAGCGTGGCCACCGTGAGCCTGGAGGCCGCCCGCGGGGAAATCCTGGATGTGAACGGGGAGCCGCTGGCAGCCAATGAAACCATCTACAAAATTGTGCTCGAGAGGGCGTATGTGGATCGCGATAACCTCAACGACATGATTTTGACCCTGGTGCAGCTTCTGGACAGCCGGGGCGAGGCCTGGCGGGACGAGCTGCCCATTGTGATTGATGAAAATGGGGAATACGCTTTTGCAGAAGGCCGGGAGGACGATGTTGAAGACCTCAAAAGCAAGGAGTTTCTCAATATGAATTCCTACGCCTCGGCCGACTTGTGTATGAGAAGGCTCATCAGCGAGGACTGGTATAACTGCGACGAAACCAAGTATACCAAAGAGCAGATCCGCGATATTGTTTCGGTCCGCTACAGCATGACCAAGGAAAACTTCAGTATTTCCACCCCGTATACCTTTGCGGAAGGGATCTCGAAGGAAACCGTAGCGATTGTAGAAGAAAATTCCCAGTCGCTTCCCGGCGTGGCCATAAAAATCTCCACTACCCGTACCTATACCGACGGCACGCTCGCCCCGCATATTATTGGATCTATCGGCGTAATCTCGCAGGAGGAATACGATCAGTTAAAAGACGAGGGATATGCCTATAATTCCCGTTTGGGAAAAAATGGCGTGGAAGGCGCGTTTGAAAGCTATCTGCGCGGCCAGGACGGTACGCAGGTGATCGAGCTGACCAAGACGGGAGCCGTTGCGAGTTCCACGATAAAAGAACAGCCTGTGCCGGGAAATACCGTTTTCACCACGCTGGATTCGAACCTCCAGCGGGTGGCAAACGAGTCGCTTGCACGGAATATCCAGGCTGCCCGGGAAGCCGGCGAACAGCGCGTGGAGGCCACCGGCGAAACCCAGCAGGGGGAAGACTGCGTGGCCGGCGCCGCCGTGGTGCTCAGCGTGAAGGATTTCTCTGTGCTGGCCGCTTCGACTTATCCCACCTATGATTTAGATCTCTATTCGAGCGACAGTTCCTATTACACCTCCCTGCTGCAGGATTCGACAAACCCGCTGTTTAACCGGGCGTTTAACGGCGCGTTTATGCCGGGTTCCGCTTTTAAGCCGGCCGTAGCCCTGGCCGCTTTGGAGGAGGGGACCATCAACGCCAATACCCACATTACCTGCAACCATGTCTATACCGCCCTGGGCCCCACCTATCAGCCCCGGTGCCTGGGCACCCACGGCAGTATTGAAGTCATTACCGCCCTGCAAAAATCCTGCAATATTTTCTTCTATGAAACCGGCCGGCAGCTCGGGATCCAGAACATCGACTCCTACGCACAGGCGCTGGGACTGGGAGTGAAAACCGGCATTGAGCTGACCGAAACCGAAGGCACCCTGGCCAGCCCGGAAAACCGCACGGCCGCGGGCGGTGTATGGAACCCCGGCGATGTGGTACAGGCAGCTATTGGGCAGTCGGACAATTCTTTCAGCCCGCTGCAGCTTGCCACCTACTGCGCTACTATCGCTAACAACGGTACCCGCCTGCAAACCCATCTGATCCGCAAAATTACCGACTATAACCAGGAGACCGTGATTATGGAAAACGACCCGGAAAACCCCACGGTAGTAGAACAGCTGGAAGTATCCCCGGAAAATTTGCAGATTGTCAAGGAAGGCATGCTCGCCGTGTGCGAACCGGGCGGCACGGCAGCCAGCGTATTTTCCAATTACGGGATTACCATTGCGGCAAAAACCGGCACGGCAGAAAATCCCCCGCACTCCGACAACCTGACCTTTATTGCATATGGCCCGTATGAAGATCCTGAAATTGCGGTCGCTGTTGTGCTGGAATACGGCGGCTCGGGCACCTATGCCATGAATGTAGCCAAGGATATTTTCGATGCGTATTTTGCCGAGGAACTCGGCGGGGAAAATGCGGCTTCCGACGCGCAGCCGGCTTAATCCCTTTGTATGCGGATCGTATGAATTTTCTTGCTGTTATACTAGAAAATCTTGGGTTTTTCCGCAAAATATAGGGCAATTTGGATAAAAATAATTGCTCTTTTTTTGTTATTTCCTCTAATTTTCAATTTTATTACACAAAATACTTGAACTGGCGCCATACGGTGTGGTAATATCAAGGGTGAGGTATTGTATTATGGGAGCTGTAACAGTTATTACATCAGGAAAAGGCGGTGTGGGCAAGTCCACCATCAGCGCCGGTTTGGGGTGCGCGCTCGCGTGCCGCGGCAAACGGGTACTGCTCATCGACGGCGACGCCGGCCTGCGCAGCCTGGATTCGATTTTAAATATTGAAAAAAACGTCGTGTTCGATATTTCCGATATCGTAAGCGGCAACTGCGAGCCAATCCGGGCCATCTATTCCTGTGAGGAATCGGCGGGCATACCGGGTCTTTTTGTCCTGCCCGCCCCCGCGCGGGAAAAGGATATTCTCCACCCCAAAATTATGAAACGCCTGGTGGAGATCCTTTCCCCCTATTACGATCATATCTTGATTGACTGCCCGGCCGGTATCGGCAAAGGGTTTGTTTCCGCCGTATCCGCCGCCCAGCGGGCGCTCGTTGTCACCAATCCCCATCCGGTCTGCATCCGCGACACCAATAAGGTCCGGCAGCTTCTCAATCAAATGGGGATGCCCATCCAGCGGCTGATCATCAACCGCTTTGAAAAAAACCGCTTCCATCAGCTTGGGCAATATGAGGATCTCGATACCATCATCGACGCAACCGGCATCCGGCTCATCGCCGTGATCCCCGAGGATACCGCTTTGATGGGGGATCTGCCCCAAACCGTTGTGCGGGTCAAGGATAATTCCGTACAACGCTTTTTCGGTCCGAAGACCTCCCCCGGGGCCATGGCCATGCACCGGCTCGCCGCCCGGCTGGAAGGGGAAAACGTCCCCCTTGTCAATCTGGATAAATAATCCGGCCGCATCCGGCGGCTGGTCTTTTTGTCATCAATAAAGGAGGAATGCTCATGAATATCGCGCTGATTGCCCATGATGCAAAAAAAGAATTGATGGTCCAATTCTGCATCGCCTACTGCGGCGTACTCAGCCGCCATAACCTTTGCGCTACCGGTACTACGGGGAAAATGGTAGCGGAAGCCACTGGGCTGCACATTCAGCGTTTTCTTTCCGGCTCCCAGGGCGGCGACCAGCAGATTGCATCCCGCATTGCGTGCAATGAAATCGATATGCTTTTATTTTTCCGGGATTCCCTTACCCCCAAGCCCCACGAGCCCAGCGATATGAATTTGCTGCGGCTGTGCGATATGCATAATATCCCCTTTGCCACCAATATCGCTTCCGGCGAAATCTTAATCCACGGCCTGGAGCGCGGGGATCTCGACTGGCGCAACATCCTGAAAAACTGAGAGGGTCCCGCCGTAAACCGGGACAAGGGTTGCCGGGGATCCCCAAAAAAACCGGAACACCAACAGGATCAAATCACTGCGGATGAACGGCATGAACATCCCCTCGCCGGCTGACCCCGGGCGAGGGGTTCTTGATCCGCGCATCCGATAAAAAGGAGAGTGAATGCATGGGCTTACTCACCCAAGCACCCAAAGGCACACAAGATATTCTGCCCTGTGACAGCTACCGCTGGAGCGTTTT
>CAJFOO010000008.1 GCA_904397205.1 uncultured Clostridia bacterium | reverse complement strand
TGTTCCCTCTGGATTCGCTGCTGTCCACGGCGGTGCTTACTGGGGTAATCCTTTTGGGGATCGGCATGACATTCCTGGTTTCCTGGATTTTGTCTAAAACTATCCTCAAGGGCGTGCCTTCTTCCTTTACGCTGGAACTGCCCCCTTACCGCCGGCCGCAGTTCGGGAAGGTCATTGTGCGTTCCGTTTTGGACCGGACGATCTTTGTCTTGGGCCGGGCGGCAGTCGTCGCCGCACCTGCCGGGCTGCTCATCTGGATCCTGGCCAATGTCACAGTGGGCGGGGACAGCCTGCTTTCCCACTGCGCGGGCTTTTTGGATCCCTTCGCCCGCTGGTTCGGGATGGACGGCGTGATTTTGCTGGCATTTATCCTGGGGTTCCCGGCCAACGAGATTGTGATCCCCATCCTGATCATGGCATACCTTTCCACCGGGACGCTCACCGATTTTTCCAGCTTGGCCCAGTTGCAGGCCCTGCTGGTTTCCCATGGATGGACGTGGCTGA
Organism: uncultured Clostridia bacterium; assembly: GCA_904397205.1. Taxonomy (GTDB): domain Bacteria; phylum Bacillota; class Clostridia; order Oscillospirales; family Acutalibacteraceae; genus UMGS1071. Next base: position 17,290 of record CAJFOO010000008.1, on the reverse strand, counting down.
CGGCGGTTTGTTTTATTCTGTTCTCGCTTATGCACTGGCCGTGCTCCACCTCCTGCCTGACGGTCCGAAAGGAAACCAAAAGCTGGAAATGGACGCTGATTTCCTTTGCGGTGCCGACCGTCATGGGATTTGCCGTGTGCTTTCTGGTGGCTGCCACGGCCCGGCTTTGCGGTTTGGCGCCCTGGTAACGGCAAATCCCCCGGCCCTTTGCGAGCCGGGGGATCGTTTTCAGGAAGACGAGGACAAATATTCCTCTAAGGTGATGCCTTGGGACATGATTTGTACGGCGGCTTCCCTGCCCACATAACGGAAGTGCCAAGGTTCAAACATAACGCCGGTAATTTCTGATTTGCCGGAGGGATAACGAAGAATGAACCCGTATTCCGCACAGTGTTCCCGCAGCCATTTGGCTTCGGGGGTCTGGGCATAACTGTCGTCGAGCGTCTGGTGATCGATGGCGACGATATCGACGGCCAGTCCCAATTCATGTTCGCTGGTGCCGGGATAGGCTACCGCTTGTTTTGCGGCTTCCACAGCCTGGCTGCTCGACAAGCCCTGCTCTACAAAGGATGCAGTTTCCTGTGCAAACAGACGTTTTTGGGTTTCGGCAGGACGGTAGGCCGAGCATACCAGGGGGGAAAGCCCTTCGTCGCGCATGGCGGAGAGCAACTCCTGAAGGAAGGAAATCGCGCGGGAATCAAATTGCAAACCGCGGGAATCAATGGAGGATAGAGGAGGGGAAAACCCTTCCGGCAAAGGGGAGGAGGCATTGACCAGGGTGAGCTCCCAGGAAGAAGCGCCGGCAACAGATGGATGAGGGGGAGTGGATGTATCGGAGATAGAGGTGTCCTCTTGAGAAGATACAGGAGCGACAAAATAAAAATAAAGAACAGCCGAAAAGGCGAACACACAACACACAGACAGGATGGTCATGCAGCGGAACCAGAAATCCTCCTGCTTCCGGCGGCGGACTCGCATAGACAATGCCTCCTCTTTCTATATGAAATACTCCACCCGGGATGGAGTACCTCTAAGATACCAGGAGGATGCATCCGAATGCCAGCCGGATTGCATCGTTTTCCCATCAGTTTGCCTCTGCCGTTGCCCCCGTTCCTGCATAAAAGTAGTCTGTTAGGATGGGAGAAATCCCATACCCTTCGCCCATCGAAAGGAAAGCGCCCAAGGGGGCATTCTCCCCGTTTTGCTCGGCCAGGAGCGTGAGGGTGAGAAAAGAAGAGGTGTAAAGGTTTGATCTCAGGGTGCCGGTTTCCCAAAAGAGCCAGGGGGAGAGAGGGGAAGCGTTATAGGATATGACATCCGTTTGCAAAGAGATACCCAAATACTCCCCGAATGCCTGCCCGGCCTGCTGCAAAAACCCGACAGGATCCGTGTAGGAATCTGACGGGAGCAGGGAAGGGGCCCGGACGGCAAAGGCAAGGATTTTGCCGGTTTCATCATCGATGTAGCATTGTACAAATTTCTCCATGTTTTGTGTTTTTATGTTGCATTGCCAGATCACGAGCGACTGCGGCGAAGAAGTGTTGGAGGACAAAAGAAGATATTGGCCGGCATCTATAGCCATCCCTTGGGCTTCCCAGTTGTCCGGCAGGCACAAATCGGGCAGGGGCATTCCTTTTTGCAGCAAAAGGGAGATTTCTTTCTGGAGATGGCGCTCGAGCTTTTCGGAGACGGTATATTCTTGGGACAAAAGGACTGTCTCCGGAGCTTCCGCGAAAAACCGGAGTTTTTGAAGCAAAGAATACTGCGTCCATACCGGCACGCTTTCCAGGGCGTAGGATTCCGTGTGGAGCGTCCCGGTCTGCTGCCGGTCGTACATTTGGGCGGCCGCCCAGGGGAACATCATGCAGGCAGCCATGATAAGCGCCGCCCCGCCGAGGGAAAGCAGCAGGGCGAGCGGTGGTTTTCTGCGGGGTTTCACAGCAGCGCCTCCTTTTTCAAAAGAATGGTTACGGTCGTGCCCTGCCCGAGCTGGCTTTGGAACGTCATGGAACCGTCGTGCAGGGCGATGATCTGCGAGCAGATCGAAAGGCCCAGCCCGACCCCGCCCTGCGCCCTGGCGCGGGATTTATCGACCCGGTAGAAGGCTTCGGTAATATGCGCCAGTTCTTCCTGCGGGATGCCCTTGCCGGTATCCGAAATGGTGATCCGGTACCCTTCCGGCAGGACGCTCCCAAAGAGGGAAATGGTCCCTGCCCCCTCTATGGCCTTTTGCGCGTTGTTCAGGAGGTTCATGCACAGGGTGCGCATCAGGTCAGGTTCCATGGAAATCTGGCTGTCTTCGGCATGAAATTCCATTTTGATCTGGTTTTGCAGGAAAAACGGCGCGACAAACGTATACAGCGAAAACAGGAACGGACGCATCTGGATCGCTTGAAACTGGATTTCCTGCTTTTTGAGTACGATTAAATCCAGCATCTTCATGGAAAGGGATTCCAGCCGCTTGCCTTCCTGAAAGATATAATTGGCCGCGAGGGTACGGGTTTCGGGAGAAAGCTCCTGCGAGCGGAGAAGATCGGCGTACCCCATAATGGAAGTAAGCGGGGTTTTCAGTTCATGGGCGAAACTGCCGGAAAATTCTTCCTGGCGGCGGATGGCGTTTTCCAGCTCGGAAATTTTATTTTCCAGGTTTTCGGCCATCTGGTTGAAGCGGCCGGCCAGAATCCCGATCTCATCCTGCTGGCGGATATAAGCCCGGGCAGTGTAATCCCCCTGGGCCATCTGCTGGGTAGCGCGGGAGAGTTTCCAGATGGGACGCGTGAGCCATTTGGAAAGCAGGAACGATACAATACCGTTGCATACGACAACGACCAGGGTAACCTGGAAAAAGATCTGGTATTGGTGGGAGCGGGTTTCATAAATGGGAGAAATATCGCGGATGGATTCGAGGAAATATACCTCGGAGGCATAATAGAATGGACGCACGCAGTGAACCTGGTATGCATCGTCCTGCGCGGCGATCCAGTAGCTGGATTGATCCTGGCGCAGATTCGGGAATGCCGGAGAAGGCGTGGCGGGAAGGTTCGTATAGACTGGGTTCCAGCCGGTATCCCAAACGACGACGTTGCGGGAGTTGGTTTGTGCCAGCAGGGAAGAGAGCGTGTTTTTCATGGAAGTGGGGGTGTCCTCTGCAGAAAAAGAGAACGAAGACGAGGAGGAAGTCGTTTGCAGGGCGGTGCTGAGCATGCGGTTTTCTTCCTGGGCAAATTGGATTTCCCGGCGCAGGGAATCGTAAAACCACGAAGAAATCAGGAAAAACCCGCCCAGGCTGAAGGTGACGCAGGTGATGGTGATGACGCAAAGGAAAATTTTCCACGAAAATTTCATGGCTTGGGCGCCTCCAGCCGGTAGCCGACCTTATACACCGCCACGATCCGGTTTTCCCAGCCGATTTTTTTGCGCAGGCGCTGCACATGCAGATCGACGGTGCGGGTGTCGTCCAGATAAAACCCGCCCCATACCTTTTCATAAATGGCGTCCCGGAACAGCGCAATATTGGGGTTGCGCAGGAACAAAAGCAAAATGTCGTATTCCTTTTTGGTCAGGTTCACGGGATTGCCGTCCTTTTTTACCACGCGGGAAAGCGTGTCCACCTCCAGATCGAACACCCGCAGGATCTGATCGGTTTTATGGTACCGGCGCAGGACTGCTTCTACCCGCGCGAGGAGTTCCACCAGTTCAAAGGGTTTGGTGAGATAATCGTCTGCGCCGAGCTTGAGCCCGGTGACCCGGTCGGTGACGGAGGCCTTGGCCGTGAGGAAAATCACGGGGATTTCCAGAGGGCGGATGTAATCGAGCAGCTCATATCCGCTGATTTTCGGAAGCATAATATCCAAAAGGATCAAATCGTACGGGGTTTCGTCGATTTTCTCAATGGCTTCCTGTCCGTTTGCGGCGGTGTCGCACGCATACCCTGCCATGGTCAGGCTGGTGGAAAGCAGGTGCAAAATAGGCTGTTCGTCGTCTACGGCTAGAATACGGTTCATGGCAGAGGGTCCTTTCTGTGCGATGGATTTACTTCTATTTTACCTCTTACTTGTATCAAAATTGCATCGTTGCGCGGGAAAGAAGAACCCCCGGCGCGAGGACGGGGGAGGTGGCTGTTTATTTTTTCTGGTATTTCGGCTCGTATTTCTGTTCACAATAGATGCAGCGGTAGATATGGTGGACCGGATCGGCCAGCTTGAATACCTGCTCGATCCCCTGTTCGATCGACGTGATGCACCGGGGGTTTTTGCACACAATCACGTTGCGTACCTCCTGCGGCAGGGTGATATTCTTTTTCTCACTCTTGCCGTCGTGGATGAGATTGACCGTCACATTGCAGTCGATGAAGCCGATCACGTCCCAGTCGATGTCGAGGATCTTGTTGATTTTGATGATGTCCTTTTTTCCCATGCGCTGGCTGCGGGCATTTTTGATGATGGCTACGCTGCAGTCGAGCTTGTCCAGCTCCAGATGCTTGTACAGCGCCATACCGCTGCCGGCCTTGATGTGGTCGATGACAATGCCCTCCTGGATTTTTTCAATCGCGAGGTTCTGTTCGTCGTTTTTTTCCCTGTTTTCGGGGCTCATATTCCTTCCTCCAATCCGAGCAGCTTGATAATCAGCGCCATGCGGATGTACATGCCGTAGCGTACCTGTTCAAAATAGCAGGCGCGCGGATCGTCATCTACCTCCACGGCAATTTCGTTGACCCGGGGCAAGGGGTGCAGGACAATCATATCCTCCTTGGCTAAGGTCATTTTCTGCGCGTCCAGAATGTAACTGTCCTTCAGGCGGATGTAATCTTCCTCGTTAAAGAAACGTTCCCGCTGTACCCGGGTCATATACAGCACGTCCAGCCCGGGCATTACGTCCTCCAGGCGCTCCACCTCCTGGAACGGGACGCCCTTTTCCCGCAGCTCGTCGAGTATGTAGTCGGGGGTGGCCAGCTCCGGCGGCGAAATCAGCACGAAGCGGATGTCCGGATAGCGCGCCAGGGAGCGCAGGAGCGAATGGGTGGTGCGGCCGAATTTCAAATCCCCGCAGATCCCCACGGTCATGTGGGAAAGACGTTTTTTCAGCGCGCGGATGGTCATCAGGTCGGTGAGGGTCTGGGTGGGGTGCTGGTGGCCGCCGTCACCGGCGTTGACCACGGGGATTTTGGAATGCATAGCGGCGACTAAGGGGGCGCCTTCCTTGGGATGGCGCAGGGCGCAGATATCCGCAAAGTGGGATACTACCCGGATTGTATCGGCCACGCTTTCGCCTTTGGAAGCGGAGCTGTCGGCCGCAGAAGAAAAGCCAAGCACGTTGCCGCCCAGGTTCAGCATGGCGGATTCAAAGCTCAACCGGGTGCGTGTGCTTGGCTCATAAAACAGGGTAGCGAGTTTTTTCCCTTTGCAGACATGGGCATATGCCGCGGGATCGGCCAGGATTTTATCCGCCAAATCCATAAAGCTGTCTATCTCCTCGACGGAGAGATCCAGAGGGTCAATAATGTGCTTCAATCGTATTACCTCCATATACCAGCGGATAGGTATTCGCGTTTTTGGCGCGATCTTTTGAAATCGTTAAGTATTATACTCCATCCCTATTTCAATTGCAAGGGAGAAACCTCATTTTTTACACAATTTACGGGAATTCCGGCAAGCTGGCGAAATTTGGGAAAGGGATCGACAAGGATTGATACATTTGCTATAATAAGTACCGATTTCCCCCGGCCGGCCGGGGACGGAAAAGGATGGAGCATATATGCGGATGAGACATAAACCCTGGGCAGTACCGGAGCTTTCGGCCTGTCCGTATTTTGTACAGGAACCCGCGCAGTGGAAAGGGCGCTGGCAGGAATGGTTTCCCCGGCGGCAGCCCCTGCATGTGGAGCTGGGCTGCGGGAAAGGGACATTTTTGGCGGAGCTGGCCTGCCGCCACCCGGATGTGAATTACCTGGGGATCGATTTGAGCCGGGATGTGCTTGCGGTGGCGCGCCGGAATATCGAGGTCCGCTACGCGCAGGAAGCCCGCCCGGTGGAAAATATTGCCCTGACGGCGCACCACATCGAGCGGATTTTGGAGATTCTCGACGCGGGCGATCCGGTTGAGCGGCTGTATATCAATTTCTGCAACCCGTGGCCGCGCGGCAAGCACCAGAAAAAGCGGCTGACGCACACGCGGCAGCTCGAAACGTACCGGACATTTTTACAGGACGGCGCACGGCTGCATTTCAAAACCGACGATGACGGATTGTTTCTCTCGACCCTGCGGTATCTGCGGGAAGCCGGATGGGAACTGCTCTGGCAGACCAAAGATCTGCACCGTGCCAAGGATGCGCGCGATTGGCAGGAAGCGATTTCCACCGAACACGAGGACCGCTTCACCGAGGAGGGGATCCCGATCAAAGCCCTTGTAGCACGGTATCGGAAAGCATCGGCAACATAACGCCGGGATTTGGCAGATAATACCCCGGCGGATATTCTTATCTTTCCCCGTTTTTGTGACATACTAGAACGAATACAATCCGACGGGGAGAGATGCTTTGTGAAACCCATTCGCAACAACCGGTACCGCCGCAGAAGGCAGCGGTCCGGATCCAAAACCGGAATCTGGCTTGGGGCTTTGCTTGCTGCCGGCATCCTGGCGGCCGCTGTGGTCTGCCTGCTATTGTTTTTGCCAAGGCAGGACGAGGAGCCGCTGCCCTCCCGCTTTGGCGTCAACCCGGCTTCCCAGGCATCGGAGGATCCGTCTTCGGCTGACTCCGGCGCTTCCGGGGAACCTGCGTACCAGTCGCTGTACCCCGATCTGTATGTGCCTGTCGTGGAGAAAATCCCGGGCAAGGAAGGGGATAAGGTGGTTTACCTGACGTTTGACGACGGTCCTTCCTCCCAGACGGAAGCGCTGCTGGACGTACTCGACGAGCAGGGGGTAAAAGCAACCTTTTTCGTCGTGGGCCAGGGAAAAGGGGAAGCCCAGTGCAAAGCCTGGCTGAAGGAAATCGCCGACCGCGGCCATACGATTGGCGTGCACAGCTACAGCCATGACTACCAGCAGATCTATGCCTCAGTGGAAGCCTTTTTGGAGGATTTTCAACAGATGCACGATTGGATTGTGGAAGCCACCGGCCAAAAGCCGACGATCTTCCGGTTTGCCGGCGGGAGCGTAAACGACTATAACCAGGAAAACTGCCGGGCAATCATTGAGGAAATGATCCGCCGGGGCTACACGTATTTTGACTGGAATGTCGACAGCGGCGACAGTACGCTTGGGCAGGGAGGGGAAGCTATCCGGGAAACCACCGTCGAAGGGATCCTTCAGCGGGACAAGTCGGTGGTACTGCTGCACAATTCTTCCACCAAGGCCGAAACGGTCGCACAGGTGGGGGGAATCATCGCTGCGTGCAAGCGGGAAGGCTACCGGTTCGACGTGCTGGATCCCAGTGTCAAGCCCTTCACATTCGCCCTTCCGGAACAAAATGGATCCGTGTAAACCCAGCCAGAAGCCGTCCAAAGGGATGGCTTTTCTTTTTTCGATAGGCAAGGGGATTTTGCTGCCGGGGACGGGGCGGATTTGCGTTGACAAACGGGACAAGGGGTGCGATAATAGAAAGGAAAATGTTTTCAAGCGAGTAGAGGAGGAAACCCAGATGAGCAAAGAGCTTGCCAAAGCGTATGACCCGCATGAGGTAGAGGATCGGATTTATGCGTTTTGGGAGGAGGGCGGATTTTTCCATGCGCAGCCCAACCCCGAGAAGAAACCCTATACCATTGTTTTTCCGCCGCCCAATGTGACCGGCCAGCTGCATATGGGACACGCCATGAACGGCACCTTGCAGGATATCCTGATCCGCTGGCGGCGGATGCAGGGATATGAGACGCTGTGGCTGCCGGGGACGGATCATGCGTCTATTGCCACCGAGGCGAAAATTGTGGAGGCCCTCAAGGAAGAAGGTCTCACAAAAGAACAAATCGGCCGGGAAGGCTTTTTGAAGCGGGCCTGGGAATGGACGGAAAAATACGGCGGTACAATTGTCAGCCAGCTGAAAAAACTGGGGTGCTCCTTTGACTGGCAGCGGCAGCGCTTCACCTTGGACGAAGGCTGTTCCAAAGCGGTGCGGGAGGTATTCGTGCGGCTGTATGAGCAGGGGAAAATCTACCGTGGGGAGCGCATTATCAACTGGTGCCCCACCTGCTGTACGTCCCTTTCGGATATTGAGGTGGATTTTGCCGAGAAGGAAGGCCATTTCTGGCATCTGCGGTATCCTTTTTCCGACGGCAGCGGGTACATCCGTCTTGCCACCACCCGCCCGGAAACCATGCTGGGCGATACGGCAGTGGCCGTGCACCCAGACGACGAGCGGTATCAGGCGTATATCGGCAAAACCATCCGGCTCCCCCTGGTCGGCAGGGAGATCCCCGTGGTGGCCGATACCTACGTCGAGCGCGAATTCGGTACCGGTGTGGTGAAAATCACCCCCGCCCACGATCCCAACGACTTTGAAGTGGGCCTGCGCCACAACCTGCCGGTGATCAACGTGATGGACGAGCATGGCGTGATCAATGAAAACGGCGGCGCATATGCGGGGATGGATCGTCTGGAAGCCCGAAAACAAATCGTCAAGGATCTGGAAGCGCAGGGCTTTTTGGAAAAGGTGGAGCCGATCCGCCACAATGTGGGGACCTGCTATCGATGCAAAACCGTCGTGGAACCGCGGGTATCAAAGCAATGGTTTGTGCAGATGGAACCGCTGGCCAAGCCGGCTATCGAGAGCGTCCGGCAGGGGGATATCCGCTTTGTGCCGGAGCGGTTTGAAAAAACCTACTTCAATTGGATGGAAAACATCCGGGACTGGTGTATTTCCCGGCAGATCTGGTGGGGGCACCGGATCCCTGCGTGGTACTGCGCGGATTGCGGGGAAATTACCGTCGCCAAAACGGATCCGGATGCCTGCGCCCACTGTGGGAGCCGTCATATCCATCAGGACGAGGATACGCTGGATACCTGGTTTTCCTCGGCGCTGTGGCCGTTTTCCACCTTGGGATGGCCCGACAAGACCCCGGAGTTCGACTATTTTTATCCTACCAGCACGCTGGTTACGGCATATGACATCATCTTTTTCTGGGTCTCCCGGATGATTTTCTCCGGCCTGGCCCACACGGGGAAAGCCCCGTTTGATACGGTGCTGATCCATGGGCTGGTGCGCGACGCAAACGGCGCGAAAATGTCCAAGTCGCTTGGCAATGGGATCGATCCGCTGGAGGTCATCCGCCAGTACGGCGCGGACGCCCTGCGCTTTATGCTGGCCACGGGCAACAGCCCCGGCAACGATACGCGGTATTCCCCGGAGAAGGTGGAGGCCTGCCGGAATTTTGCCAACAAGATCTGGAATGCGGCGCGGTTTATCCTGATGAACCTCGAGGGCCATGCCGTGCAGGGACAATTGCCGGAAACCCTCGCCACGGAGGATCAGTGGATTGTCAGCGCGCTGAACCGGGTGGCCGGGGAAATGACGGAGAACCTCGAAAAATTCGAGTTGGGACTTGCGGCGCAGAAAATTTATGATTTCCTGTGGGACGATTTCTGTGACTGGTATATCGAGATTGCCAAAATCCGTCTGTACACCGGTTCAGAAGAAAGCGCCCAGACTGCCCGCGAGGTACTCGTGTGGGTGATGTGCGGCACCTTGCAGCTGTTGCATCCGTTCATGCCGTTCCTCACGGAAGAGATCTGGCAGAGCCTGCCGCATGAAGGCCCCTCTTTGTCCGTTTCCTCCTGGCCGAAGCCCTGCACCTGCCGGGATTTCCCGCAGGCCGAAGCGGATATGCAGCGGATTATGGACGTTGTCCGCGGAGTGCGTAACCGCCGCGCCGAGATGAACGTCCCTCCGTCGCGCAAAACAAACCTGTTTATCGCTACTGCTGCACCGCAGGCATTTGAACAGGGCAAGGCAATTTTGGCGAAGCTGGCGTATGCGAATCAGGTTACTATCGGCGAGTCCTTTTCTATGGAGGGGGCGGTGACCATCGTAACCGACGACGCCCGCGCTTATATCCCCATGGAAGAATTGGTGGACAAGCAGGCCGAGTTGGCCCGTCTTTCCAAGGAACGGGAGACAGCAAAGAAGCAGCTGGCGCAGAACGAGGGCAAGCTGAACAATCCAGGATTCTTGTCGAAAGCGCCGGAGCAGGTAGTTGCCGGCGTGCGGGAAGAAGCCGAAAAATTAAAAGAACGCCTTCAGCTGATCGAATCGAGCATTGCGGCGTTAGAAAAATAAAAAATCAGGGGCGCATCTGCGCCCTTTTTTTGTGGGAGGGGATCGGTTTTGGAAATCGGGCAGGTATTTTCCGCATTGCAAAAACACAGAGGGAATCCGCGCAATCCTTCTCTGGAACCCATGCGCCGGCTGCTGTCCCGGCTGGGCGATCCGCAGGATCGCGTACCGTGTATCCATGTGGCGGGGACGAATGGGAAAGGTTCGGTCTGCGCTATGCTGGCGGCGGTGTTGCAGGCGTGCGGTTACTGCACCGGTCTGTTTCTCTCCCCGTATGTAGTGGAGTTTGGCGAGCGGATACAAATTAATGGGCGGTATATTCCCTCGGAACGGCTGGCCGATATTGCCGGGAAGGTATTTCCCCAAGTGGAGGTACTGGAAGCGCAGGGGGATTCCTTCACCGAATTTGAATTGGTTGCCGCTTTGGGATTCCTATATTTTTGGCAAGAAGGCTGTGAAATTGCTGTGATCGAAACCGGTATGGGCGGAAGAATCGACGCAACCAATGTCCTGGCCCGGCCGGAGCTTGCGGTTTTGACGGCGGTTTCCTTCGATCATACGGCGGTTTTGGGCAGCAGCCTTGCCGCCATCGCGCGGGAAAAAAGCGGGATCCTCAAGCCCGGGGTGGATATGGCAGTATCTTTTCCTCAGCCGTCTGAGGTTTGGCCGGTACTGGAGCAGGCAGCCAAAGCGACGGATAGCCGGCTTTGGGATGCCGGAGAAATCCGGCTGGAAGATGTGTCGGACAGCCTGGACGGGATCCGCTGGCAGGTGCAGGGGAGGCGGTTCCGCCTGCCGCTGGCGGGGCCGCATCAGATCGAAAATCTCCGCACGGTGTGGAAGGCCCTGCAAATCCTGCGGGGGCGGGGATGGGATCTGCCGTGGCCTGCGGTACAGGAGGGATTTTCCCGCGCACGGCTTCCTGCCCGTTTGGAACGGTTCGGCACAATGCCGCTATTCCTTCTGGACTGCGCGCACAATCCTGCCGGGGCCGAGGTGCTGGCGGAGTCTGTCCGCCGTTATCTGCCCGGCAGGCGCGTCGCGGGTGTGGTGGGGATGCTGCGGGACAAACCCTGTGCTGCCGTGATGGATATCCTGTCCCCCTGTTTTTCCGATCTGTTTGCCGTTACGCCGGACTCTCCCCGCGCCCTGCCCGACCGCGAGCTGGCCGCTTTTTGGCGAGGCGAGACGCCGCCCCATCTGTGCGGGGGAAATCTTGCGGGGGCATTGCGGCAGGCGGCGGCCTGTGTGGGAGAGACGGGGGCGGTTGTGGTATGCGGTTCCCTATTTTTGGCCGGGCAAGCCCGCCCATTGCTATGGGAACAGGAAAAGTTTGCAGAAAAAATTACCGGCCGCCACGCTGCGACAAAATAATCGGGAGGGATCGCGTATCGTTATAGACAGCAGGGATGTTTGTCCCAAGATGGGAAACAAGGGAGGAGGGAAACGATGAGCGTGCAATGTTTCTTTCAGGATGGGGTACTGACCGCCTGTCTGCACGGGGAGATCGACCATCATCATGCCGAAGCTCTGCGGGATGCGATCGACAAACAGATTCAGCAGGTCCATCCATCCGCCCTGTTTCTGGATTTCGGCGGCGTACGGTTTATGGACAGCTCCGGCATTGGCCTGATTCTGGGGCGTTACCGCCTGATGCGTCAGATGGGCGGGGAAGTTTCCGTAGGGAATCTCTCCCCGCAGATGCAGCGGATTATCGCGCTTTCCGGCGTGGGCAAGCTGGTCACGGTGGAAGCGGCGGACCGGGATATCTATTCCCACTCTTCCGGGAAAAAGGGGGTGCATACCGATGCGCAATGAAATGAAACTGTCCTTTTGGAGCTATTCTTCGAATGAGGGGTTTGCCCGCGCTGCTGTGGCGGCGTTTGTGGCCCAGGCGGATCCTACCATTGAGGAATTGGCCGATTTGAAAACCGCAGTATCCGAAGCCGTAACCAACTGTATCGTTCACGGATACCGGGACGGGATCGGGAGGATTTACATAACCGTTTGTCTGGAAGAAGGGACAGCCACCGTGAAAATCCGGGATCAGGGCTGCGGGATTGCCGATGTGCGGCGGGCGATGGAACCGCTCTTCACCACTGGAGGGGAAGAACGGGCTGGGCTGGGCTTTTCGGTGATGGAGAGCTTTACGGACAAGCTGACCGTGCGCTCCGCCCTGGGGAAAGGGACAACGGTAACGATGCGCAAGCAGCTTTCTGTACGGCCGTCCCCGGAAGAACGGTGAGCCGATGGATCGCGAACAGAAAATCCGCGAAAATCTGGGACTGGTACATGCCTGCGCCAAACGGTTTAAAGCCAGAGGCATGGAATACGACGATTTGTACCAGGCTGGCTGTTTGGGACTGGTCAAGGCAGTGGACGGCTTTGACGAAAGCCGCGGGCTGAAATTTTCCACCTATGCCGTGCCGGTGATTGTAGGGGAAATGCGCCGTTTATTCCGCGACGGCGGGGCGATTAAGGTAGGCCGGGCGCTCAAGGAGCTGTCTTTGAAGGCCGGCAAGGCAACAGCAGATTTTTCCGCGAGGGAGGGGCGCACGCCTACGATCCAGGAACTGGCGGAAATCCTGGGAGTGGAAGCGGCGGAAGCCGCCCAGGCGGTCAACGCCGGACAGCGGCCGATCTCCCTGACCGCCGGCGAGGAGGAAGGCGGGCAGATCGATGTGGCGGTAGACGGGGAAGACGACCGCATTACCGAACTGCTTTCGCTCAAACAGGTGGTGGGGGAGCTGGAACCGCGCGACCGGAGCATTATTGTGTTCCGGTATTTCCAGAGCCGCACGCAGACGCAGACGGCCGAGGCGCTGGGGATGACACAGGTACAGGTGTCCCGGCGGGAAAAGGTGATTTTGTCCAAGCTGCGGGAAAAACTGATAGACGAATAAAGCCTGCCGGGAGGGATTCTCTCCGACAGGCTTTTTTTATTTATTCTTCGGGAATCGCCGTCAGATCTTTGAGATCGAACGGGGTCTGCTGGTACACATAATAGTTGAGCCAGTTGGAAAACAGCAGGTGCGCGTGCGCCCGCCAGACAAAATGCGGGGTTGCATCGGGATCGTCATCCGGGAAGTAGTTTTCGGGGATTTGCGGATCGATCCCCTTTTTGACGTCCCGGGTGTATTCCCCGGCGAGCGTATCGCGGTCGTATTCGGCATGGCCTGTGACAAAAAACTGCCGTCCGTTCTTTGCGGCCACGATGTACACCCCCGCTTTGCTCGATATCGACAGTACGGTCAGATATGGGTTTTTCTCAATGTCCTCCCGGCGCACGGTGGTATAGCGGGAATGGGGGGCGAAAAAGCGGTCGTCAAAGCCGCGCATGAGCGGGTGCAGCGGGGTGAGGATTTTGTGCTTGTAAATGCCGGAGAGCTTTTCGGGGAGCTTGCGCTTTGGGATCTGGTAGTGGTGGTACAGGCCCGCCTGCGCCCCCCAGCAGATATGAAAGGTGGAATAGACGTTGGTTTTGCTCCAGTCCATAATGGCCTGGAGTTCCTCCCAGTAGTCCACGTCTTCAAAGTCGAGCAGTTCAATCGGGGCGCCGGTGATGATCATGCCGTCGAACTTCTGATCCCGGACGTCGTCGAACGTTTTGTAGAACGTATTCAGGTGGGAGGCGGAGGTGTTTTTGGAAACGTGGGAAGCGGTTTGCAGCAGCTCAATATCCACCTGTAAGGGGGTGTTGCCGAGCAGGCGTAAAAGCTGGGTTTCGGTTTGGATTTTGGTGGGCATCAGGTTGAGGATCGCGATCTTCAGAGGACGGATATCCTGGGAAAGGGCCCGTTCCTCCGTGATGACAAAGATATTTTCTTCTTCCAGGATTTTGGCGGCGGGAAGCGATTCCTTCACCCCTTTGATTTCAATCGGCATGGGAAATCCCCCTTCAGGCTTTATTATCGTTTTCTGTTAAGTATAGCAAAAACGGCAGGCAGTTGCAAGTGGGCGGACGGTGCGGGGAATGGACCGGGAAGTTTTTGTAAAAAGAACCGGCGTTTTGGTTGTAATTTTTTGCTAAACGTATTATAATAACAAAATAAAAGGAGCGTGTTGCTTTGTTATTGCAAATTCTTTTTAACGGAAGCATCGGTACGGAGACCAAACTGGCCATCATTATCCCATATATTATCTCTGTACTGATCATTATTTTCCTGATCCTGCCCATCCACGAGCTCGCTCACGGCTGGGTGGCCTGCAAACTGGGGGATAATACCGCCAAGCGCGACGGCCGCCTGACGCTCAATCCCCTGCCCAGCATCAGCCCGATTGGCTCCTTGTTCCTGCTGCTGTTTGGGTTTGGCTGGGCGCGTCCGGTGGCGGTCAATCCCAGCAATTTTAAGCATCCCCGGGTCGGCATGGCGCTCACTGCCCTGGCCGGCCCCATGTCCAACCTGATCTGCGGCTTTTTGGGCGCCATTATTTTGTGGGGTATTTTTTACGGTACAGGGAACAGTATGCCGGATTGGGTGAATTACTTCTTTTCCACCTATATCCAGATGAACGTGGCGATTGCCGTATTTAATCTCGTCCCTATCCCGCCGCTTGACGGCTCCAAGATCCTGGGGGCATTTTTGCCGGACCGGGTGCGGGAGATGTTCTACCGCTACCAGATGATCTTCATTGCCATTGCCTTTGTGATTTTGTTCACCGATATCCTGAACCGTCCTCTGAGCATCGTGATGAATGCCTGCCTGGATGCCGTATACTGGCTGGCACAGCAGCCGTTCCACTGGTTCGGCCTGTAGAGGCAAAGGATGGCGCTATCCTACCGGCTGCCGGGATTTGAAGGGCCGCTGGATCTCCTTTTGCAGCTGATTGCCAAGCATAAGCTGGATATTTTGGATATCCCCATTTCCACCCTGCTGGAGCAGTATCTGGCGCAGATGCAGGCCATGCGGCAGGCGGACATGGAGATTGCCAGCGAGTTTTTGGAAATGGCGGCCCGTCTGGTGTATTGGAAAACCATCTCCCTGCTTCCGCGCCGGGAAGAGGAGGCTCAGGCGATCCAGGAGGAATTGGCCGGGCAGCTGTTGGAATACCGGGCGTACCGCCAGGCGGCCGGATGGCTCACACAGCGGTGGGAAGAACCAATCTGCCGCGCCCCGGCGGAATTTCCACCGGAGAATGCGTACCGCCGCAGACATGCGCCGGAAGAGATCCAATTGGCTTACGCACAGGCTGTTGCCAGAGGGAAACGCTTTTCCCCGCCGCCCATCGAGGGGTTTTCCGGGGTGATCCGGCGGGCTGTGTCGGTACCGGCCAAGGCAGTGGCTCTGCTGCGCCGGATCCGCCGCGAAAAAAGAGTGGAGTATGCGTCCCTTTTTAGGGAGGGGCAGGGCAAAGAGGAACAGATTGCGGTATTCCTGGCGGTTTTGGAATTGATTAAGGGGAGACGGATCCGCATACACGACACACGGGCGGGTTCGTTTTTGACGGCGGCGGGAAAGAAGGATGGCAATGCCGAAAGGGATGGATGAAAAAAAAGCCGCGGCAGAAGCGGTATTGTTTGCCTCGGGGGAACCCGTGGCCCTTTCCCGCATAGCGGATGCGCTGGATGTTTCACAAGAGACCGCGCAGGAGCTGCTGGAATCGCTGCGGCAGGAGTATGACGGGAGAAACAGCGGGCTGCAAATCCGCCGCTTGGAGCGCCAGTACCAGATGTGTGCCCGTCCGTCTTGTGAGGAAGCGGTGCGCCGCGCGCTGGATCTGCGCCGCAACGCCCCGCTTTCCCCGGCGGCCATGGAAGTGCTGGCGGTGGTAGCGTACAACCAGCCGGTGACCAAAGCGTTTGTGGAACAGATCCGCGGGGTGGATTGTTCCGGGGTGCTGGCAAACCTGCTGGCCAAAGGCCTGGTAGAGGAACGCGGCCGGCTGGAGCTGCCCGGCCGTCCGCTGCTGTATGGGACAACCGCAGACTTTTTGCGCTGCGTGGGGCTTTCGTCCCTGGAAGAACTGCCGGATTTGGCGGGTTTTGCTCAAGAAGAGGAACCTCTTGCATAAGGAAAGGGTTTCCTATCCACAATACATACAGACGGCTTAAAGGGGGTGAGGGGATTTTGTTATGATTGCAGGGATTATCGTGGGCAGCATTGTCCTGCTTTTGCTGCTGCTCCTGTTTTGCCCGGTTGTCCTGTTGGTTTCTTTTGAAGAACAGCTGCAAATCCGCGTGCGGATTTTCTGCTTCACTATCCCCATCCTCCCCCAAAAGGAAAAAACGCCGGAGCAGCTCGAAAAAGAACGCCGGAAGCAGGAAAAAAAGAAGCGGAAAAAAAAGCGGGAACAGGAAGTTAAGGAAGAGGAAAAGGAAAAGCGGCCGTCGAAATTGCGGCAGATGCTCAGCGAGCGGGGAGTATCCGGATTCCTGCATCTGCTGACAGAGGCGGCGAAGCTGGCGGCGGGTACGGGGAAAAAAATCCTGTCGCATGTGACGGTATACCATATGCAGGCCGATGTGCGCATCGTAGGCAAGGATGCGGCGGATACGGCCGCAAAATACGGCCAGGCCTGCGCGGTGGGGTACCCGGCGTTTGGACGGCTGTCCTCTGCCGTGCGGTGCCGCAGGCCGCGGCTTTCCCTGGCGCCGGATTTCACGGCGGAGCATTCCCAGGTGCGGTTTTCCGCCAAAGCGGGGATCCAGCCCTGGTTTGTGATTACCGCAGCCATCGGGATGGGCGTGCGCCTTGTCCGGCTGCTGCGGCGGAAAGAGGAAAAAACAGAAGGGAGTATCCTTTCGGAAAAATAAACTCCTGTTGGAAATTTAAAAAGGCGGTGTTGTAAATTATGAGTAACGATCATGCAGTAGAGTCCATGCTGGACACGGTGCTGGATAAAATCAAGCACATGGTAGACGCCAATTCGGTGGTAGGCTCGCCCATCACGACCCCGGATGGCACCACGATCCTCCCCATTTCAAAAATCAATTACGGATTTGGTTCCGGCGGCAGTGATCTGCCGTCCAAGGATCCCAAAGCCCTGTTCGGCGCAGGGGTCGGCGGCGGTGTGACCGTGACCCCG
>CAJFOO010000007.1 GCA_904397205.1 uncultured Clostridia bacterium | reverse complement strand
CACCGACAAGGTATCTTTGTCAAAGGGAAGCTCCCTGGCCGTATTGTCAATCGTCAGCGTCACCTGCGCAAACCCGGTGGGCTTGCGCCCGGCAGTCCCGCCGAAAATAACGTCCTCCATTTTGGAACAGCGCAAGGCCCGGGTAGACTGTTCCCCTAAAACCCACCGGACTGCGTCGCTGATATTGCTTTTCCCGCTTCCGTTTGGGCCCACCACGGCACAAATCCCCGGGCCAAATGTCAGGCTTGTCTTATCTGGAAAGGTCTTGAATCCCTGTAATTCCAATCCCTGCAAGAGCATCCGTTCACGTCTCCCCGCTTAACACTCCACATCCACTTCCCCAGGGGCGATTTTCTCGTCCCCTCTTACCGTAACCGAAAACCCCTGTGCCGCAAACGCCTGAAGGTTCGCCCGTTTCTGTCCCACAGCACGGGAAACCCACCGGGGATGCACCGTTACCCGAACGGCACATCCCCGTGTGCCGGGCTTTGGCAGCCGGGCAAAAATCCGGCGGCGCATCCGCAGGGACTCGCACAGTTCCCGGAATGCCGGATGCCAGGGACCGCACACATACCCTTGCTCCAGCTCGGGCGAAGCGTGCAGCCCCATCCGGATCACCGGGATCCCCTGCCCGTCAAAAAATTCCAGCAGATCCGCGCACAGTTCCACAGCGGATTCCAAGGAGATGGGTGTATATTCTCCCTGAAGAAACTGCGTTTCCAAAGCGGATCCCCGCAGCACCACCGTGGGATAAATCCGCACCGTGTCCGGCCGCAGCGCCGCCAATTCCCGCGCGGTATACAAAGCCCCTGCGGCCGTATCACCCGGCAGTCCTACCATCATTTGAAGCCCCAGGGAAATCCCAGCCTCCCGGATAAGTCCGGCGGCCTGCCGCACCTGCCCGGCCGTATGCCCCCGCCCGCTGCGGGCAAGCACCTGGTCGTCCATCGACTGGGCGCCCAGTTCCACCGCTGTAACCCCATACCTCTTGAGAAACTCCAGCGTCCCCGGAGAAACCGCGTCGGGACGGGTGGATACCCGTATCCCCCTTACCTTCCCGTCCCGGACATAACGGGAAGCCGCTTCCAGCAATTCCCTCTGGTATGTTTCCGGCACAGCCGTAAAGCTCCCGCCAAAAAAGGCAATCTCATATTCCCAGCCCTCCGGCCGGCCTTTGGCCAAGGCGGTTTCTACCGCGCGGCAAACGTCCTGCGCAGAGATCTCCCGCTGTACGCCGGTGATCTGCTTCTGATTGCAGAAGCTGCACTGGTGCGGGCAGCCCGCATGGGGGATAAACAGGGCGATGTTCCCCTTTTTCAATATCCCATCAGCTCCAGGGCTTCGCGCGCGGCCTGCTGTTCCGCTTCTTTTTTGCTGCGGCCGCCCCCTTTCCCAATGACATTGGTGTTCAGGTGTACCTCCACGGTAAAATGTTTGTTATGATCCGGACCGCTTTCCCCTGTGAGCACATATTCCAAACGTTCCTCCGGGTTCTGCTGGATAATTTCCTGCAACGCCGTTTTGTAGTCCTTAAACGGTTTGACCCGCGCATTTTTCAAATTGGGGGCAAGGACCCGCAGGATAAACTTTTTTGCTTCTTCCATCCCGCCGTCCAGATAGATGGCGGCGATAATTGCCTCAAAGGCGTCGGCTAAAATCGACGGGCGGGTGCGGCCGCCGGAATTGTGTTCCCCATGGCTGAGCCGCAGGCAGTCGCCCACACCCAGGCCGGAGGAAAACCCGCACAGGGCCTTTTCACAAACCAGAGCCGCCCGGGTTTTCGTCAGATCCCCTTCGGGCAGATCCGGGAAATGCTGGAACAGGTACTCCGCCGTTACAAACCCCAGCACAGAATCCCCCAAGAATTCCAGCCGCTCATTGCACACGCCAGATCCTTTGTTTTCGTTGGCAAAAGAAGAATGGGTAACGGCGGTACGCAGCAATTCCATATCCCGAAACTGATAGCCAATCCGGCTTGCCAGCCCTTTCAAATCCGCATCACCGGAATAGCCGGCTGATCGTTTGGATGATTCTTTTTGCATAACATCGTTTCCTTTCTCTATGTACGGCCAAAGTCAGGGGGAATCCGCTGTATTTCCCTGGGAAACCGGACGGATCGATTTGGAAATCATATCAATCACATTGGTCGCTACATATTCCTTGGTTAAACGCAGGGCATTTTTTACAGTCTTTGCCTTCGCGCTGCCATGCGTCTTGAATACCGGCCGGCTAACTCCCATCACCGGGGCGCCGCCGTATTCGTTATAATCCATGCGGGCCTTGAGCTTATATAAATCCGACTTGAGCAGGGCGGCGGCCAGCTTGCTTTTTGCACTTTGCATCAGCATTTCCTTAACCTGCCGCATAATCGAAATTGCCACGCCCTCATACGTTTTCAGCAGGATATTCCCCGTAAAGCCATCGGCTACCACGACATCCGCCGCGTCGGCCGGGATATCCCTGCCTTCCACATTGCCCACAAAGTTCAAGCCGCTCTCCTTGAGCAAATGGAATGCCTGCTGCTGCAATTCCCCGCCCTTGTGTTCCTCTGTCCCCACATTGGCAAGGCCCACCCGCGGACGGGAAATCCGCATCACCTTTTCCATATAAATGCTTCCCATCATTCCGAACTGCTGCAGCATTTCCGGCCGGCAGTCCAGGTTTGCCCCGCTGTCCATGAGCATAAAAAACCCTTTGGCCTTGGGGACAATCGCTCCAAACGACACCCGCTTTACCCCGGGGATCCGTTTGACGATCAGGGAAGATCCCACCACCAGGGCCCCGCTGTTGCCGCCGGAAAGGAAGCCGTCTCCTTTGCCTTCTGCCAGCAGGCGCAGCCCCACGGCCATAGAGCAGTCCTGTTTGCCTTTGACAATTTCTCCGGGCGGATCGTCCATGGTAATCACCTCCGGGGCGTGGACGATCTCCATCCGGCTGAGGGAGAGATTGTTTTCCCGGGCCACCCGGCGGATTACGTCTTCTTTCCCCGTCAGAACAATATCCAAATCCAGTTCCCGCACGGCGTCCGCACAGCCTTTGATAATTTCCAGCGGGGCATGGTCTCCGCCAAATGCATCTACAATAATCTTCATGTCGGCATCCACCTTTCCAAAAAACGCCCGCCTGACCGGCGGTTTATTCCCTCGCAAGGGGTTGGTTTTCCATATATCTGTCCAAAGCGTCCAGCGCCCGACGGGCCAGTGCCGCATACCGTTCTTTTTTGTCCCGGATCGGGGCGGGCAAAGCCGGCAATATGCCGAAGTTTGCGCCCATGGGCTGGAAATCCCCGCTCATACTCTGCGACACATGACGGCTCAAAGCTCCCGTCATGGTTTCGGGGGGCGGAAGGAACGGTCCCTTCCCCTGCATCCGCCGCAAGAGGTTTTTTCCCGCCAGGATCCCCGACGCCGCCGATTCCATATACCCTTCCACCCCGGTAATCTGGCCGGCAAAAAACAGATCCCGCCGGATATTATGGCTGAAATCATCACAGAGTACCCGCGGGGAATCCAAAAAGGTGTTGCGGTGCATCACGCCAAACCGGACAAATTCGGCCTTTTGCAGCGCCGGGATGAGACGGAATACCCGCTGCTGCTCCGCAAACTTGAGGTTGGTCTGGAACCCCACCAGGTTCAGCAGGGTTCCCTCGCGGTTTTCCCGGCGCAGCTGCACGACTGCCCAAGGCCGCCGTCCCGTGCGGGGATCGGTCAGCCCCACCGGCTTGAGCGGGCCGAACCGCATGGTATCCTTTCCCCGCTGGGCCAGGACTTCTATCGGCATACAGCCTTCATATACCTTGGGGCTGCGCTTGTCAAACTCGTGTACGGGGGCCCGTTCGGCAGCGATCAGCGCGTCGTAAAACACCTCGTATTCGCCGCGATCCATGGGACAGTTCAGATAATCTTCCGCATCCCCCCGGCCATAACGGGAAGCCGCAAAGCATCGATCCTTTTGCAGGCTTTCCGCTGTGATAATCGGCGCCGCGGCATCGAAAAAACTCAGGCTCCCGCCGCACAGGGCCTCAATTTTTTCCGCCAGCGCATCCGAGGTCAGCGGGCCGGTGGCGATCACCGCCAAACCTTCCGGCAGATCTACGGCTTCCTTCTCCACCACCGTGATGTGCGGATGGGAACGGATACGCTGCGTTACCCGATCGGAAAATTCCTCCCGATCCACCGCCAAAGCGCCGCCCGCCGGCACCCGGCATTCATCCGCGCAGCCCAGCAGCAGGGAACCCATCCGGCGCATCTCCGCCTTGAGCAGGCCCGCCGCACTTTCCAGCCGGTCGGCCTTGAGCGAATTGGAACAGACCAGCTCCGCAAACCCTGCATAATGATGGGCGGGGGAATACCGCGCGGGCTTCATCTCCAGCAAGGCGACGGGAACCCCTGCCTGCGCGATCTGCCAGGCCGCTTCACAGCCGGCCAGTCCGGCTCCAATCACTTGTATTTTTCCGCTCATTCTTCCTCCGTCTTCTCATACCCGCAGCCCTCGGTCACGCAATACAGCTTCGGGCGTTTGCCCTTCTTTTTCAGCAGGGTCTTGCCGCAGCGGGGACATTTTTCCTGCGAAGGTTCATCCCAGGAGACAAAATCACACCGGGGATATTCGCTGCATCCATAGAACGTACGTCCCTTTTTCGTCTTTTTCACTACGATTTTCCCGCCGCATTTGGGACACTCGGCGCCGGTTTCCTGCACCAGCTTTTTGATATTCTTGCACTCCGGATAGCCCGGGCAGGCGATAAACCGCCCATAACGGCCCGTCTTGATCACCATCTGGCGGCCGCAGTACTCGCAGATCAAGTCGGTTTTATCTTCCTCCAGCTGGATCTTGACCCCTTCCATGGCTTCCTTGGCCTTTTTGAGCGTGTCGGCAAAATCATCGTAAAAGGTGTGCAGGGTCTGGACCCAGTCGGTCTTCCCTCCCTGTATCTCGTCGAGTTCCTCCTCCACCTGGGCTGTAAACTTGACGTTGACAATTTTGGGGAAGCGTTCCTTCATCAGCTTGGTAGAAACCTCCCCCAGTTCCGTAGGCTTCAAAGTCTTGCCGTCGCGCACCACATATTCCCGGCCGGTAATGGTGGAGATGGTCGCCGCGTAGGTAGAAGGACGGCCAATCCCATTTTCCTCCAGCGTCTTGATGAGGGATGCTTCCGTATAGCGGGGCGGCGGCTGGGTAAAGTGCTGGTTCCCCGCAATTTCCTTGCATTTGAGGGCCATGTCCTGTTCCAGTACCGGCAGCGCCCCGCCAGCAGCTTCCTCGTCGTCTTTTCCTTCTTCATACAGTACGGTGTAGCCGTCGAACGTCACGGTATACCCCGACGCTTTAAACAGGTATTTCCCGCCCTGGATATCCGCCTGGGTGGTGCTTTGCAGACAGTTGGACATCTGGCACGCCAGGAACCGCTCCCAAATCAGCTTATACAGCTTATATTGATCCGCCGTCAGGCTCCCTTTGACCTGCTCGGGGGATACGCGGGGCATGGTCGGCCGGATCGCCTCATGGCCGTCCTGCGCGTTGGCCTTGCTGCGGAAATGGCGCGGGGAATCCGGCACATAGCGCTTGCCCCACCGTTCCAGGATATATTCCTTGGCTTCCGCGATGGCGTCTTCCGAAATGCGCAGGGAGTCGGTACGCATATAGGTGATGAGGCCGACGGCCCCCATCCCCTCCACCTCCACGCCTTCATACAGTTCCTGGGCGGCTTTCATGGTACGGCGGGCCTGGAACCCCAGCTTGCGGGAAGCCTCCTGCTGGAGGGTAGAGGTAATAAACGGCGGGGCCGGCGACTTGCGGCGGGTGCCTTTTTTCACCTTGACGACCTGGTATTCCGCACCGTCGAGCTCCTTGAGAATGGCGTCGGCCTGCGCCTTATCGGCGATTTTGATCTTGTTGCCTTCCGCATCCCCGTAAAAAGCGGCGGGGAATGCCTTGCGTGCCCCCTTGGGGATAAACTTGGCGTCAATGGTCCAGTATTCCTGCGGCACAAATGCCCGGATTTCTTCTTCCCGGTCCACAATAATCCGCACCGCAACAGACTGCACCCGTCCGGCGGAAAGGCCCCGGCGGATCTTCTGGGATAAAAACGGGCTGAGCTTATACCCCACCAGGCGGTCGAGAATCCGTCGGGCTTGCTGGGCGTTGACCAGATCCTGATCGATACAGCGGGGATGCTCCATCCCTGCGGAAACACCGGTTTTTGTAATCTCGTTAAAGGTTACGCGGTTGTGCTCCTGAGTATCCAGGTGCAGCAGATAGGCCAAATGCCAGGAAATCGCTTCCCCTTCCCGGTCGGGGTCGGTTGCGAGAAAGACCATATCGCTGTCCTGCGCGGCCTCCTTGAGCTCCTGCACCAGCTTTTCTTTCCCTTTAATCACCTCATATTTCGGCTGAAAATCCTTTTTGATATCGACGCTCAGACGGTTTTCGGGCAAATCCCGGACATGCCCCATGGAAGCTACCACATCGTAATCTGCACCCAAATATTTTTTGATCGTCTTTGCCTTAGCGGGAGACTCCACGATGACGAGTTTTGACATTGATAAACCAACCACCCTTTCTGGGTTCCCTACGGCCAGTCGGCCGGGACCATGTTCCGGCGCAGTTTCGCGCCCATACCCATTATTTTACAAAAAGAAGCGGAAAAAAGCTAGTGTAAATTTTCATAAAAGTATATTTTCTTTTTTTACAAAAAACAGGCTTCAGGCCCGCCCGTACCTTCTGCCGGAATACGAGGAAACCTGGCCGTGCAGTTCCAGCTCCGTCAACGCCGCCAGCAGCCGGGCTACAGGCAAACCGGTTTCTTCTTCAATTTCCCCCAGCGTGCAAGGCGTCGCGGGCAGGCATTCCCACACCCTGCGCGCTTCTTCCGAAAGCGGGGAAGCAGACGCGGCCGGCACGGCAGGAGACGCCTGGCGGGGAACAGGCCTAAGGGACGGTTCATGCACTGGGACAGGTGTGGCAGACGCACAACCCAGCCGGGCCGAAACCTCCGGGAAGCGGGCTGCATATTCCTCCAGGATATCCTGCACGCCGGTTACGGCTTTTGCACCGCATTTGATCAGGTTATTGACCCCCTGTGAGACGGGATTGTTCAATCCGCACGGCACGGCAAACACATCCCGGTTTTGTTCCAGCGCGGTATGGGCCGTGATCAGCGATCCGCTTTTGCTGGCGGCCTCCACCACCAGCACCCCCGCGCAAAGCCCGGAGATCAGCCGGTTGCGGATGGGGAAATTCCCCTTGGAAGGCGGGGTATTAACCGGATATTCCGAAATCACTGCCCCCGCTTGGGCAATCGCTTCCCGCAGCGAGGCGTTTTCCATTAAATATGCATAGTCGATCCCGCAGCCGAGCACACAGATGGTTTTTCCACCAGCCTGCACCGCCCCTTTATGCACCTGGGTATCGATCCCTTTCGCGCCGCCGCTCACAATTATGGCCCCGGAGCTTGCCAACTGGTACCCAAAATTGAAGGAAATTTCCAGCCCGTCGCGGGTGGCGTGCCGGGTACCCACCACAGCAATCGCCAATTGGCGGTCCACATCCGGCAGATCCCCTTTGATATACAGTGCGCACGGCTTTGCCGGGATCTGGCGCAGGGCCTCAGGATACGCCGCGTCGCAAGGGGTCAGGACGGTCTGCCCCACGCTCCGGCAGTATTCCAGCATGGCCAAAGCCTTTTCCGGCGTCTCCTGTTCCAGCCGGATCGCTTCCTTCGGCGTAAACCATCCGGTCAGCCGCCATTCCGTCGGCCCGGCTTCATAAAACGCCGACGCCGTACCAAACCGTTCCGCAATCCGATCGGGCTTCGCGCTTCCCGCCCCCAGCGCCTGCTGCAGCCAAAGCCAGCAGACTTTTTCTTTCTCTGCATCCAGCATATCCAAAATCCCTCCCGGTTATCCCGTACGTGTGCGCATCATTTCCCAAAGCAGGATCGCAGCCGACGACGCGGCATTGAGCGATTCCGCCCTTCCCCGCATCGGGATCGTCACCCGCTCGCCGCATACCTGCAAAGTTTCGGGGGTCAGTCCGTTGCCTTCGTTCCCCACCACAGCAAGAGTCGGCTGGGAAAAATCCGCCTGTGTTACCGGTATGGCCCCGGTGTCCGGCACGGCTGCCATCGTGCGCCATCCCTGCCGTCCCCATCGTTCGAGCGCACAGGGAAGATCCATCTCGACCAGGACCGGAAGCCGGAACACCGCCCCCATGGAGGCGCGCAGGGCTTTGGGGCCAAACGGATCGCAGCACGCGCCCCCAAGGACAACCCCGTCGACCCCAAGGGCCTCTGCCGTACGAAGCACCGTCCCTAAGTTGCCGGGGTCCTGCATGTTTTCCAGCGCCAGCGCCGCACGGGCTTGGGGAGGGAACCCTTCCGGCAAGCCGGGAATTCGACATACGCAAAAGATCCCCTGCGGGGACTTGGTATCGCTGAGCAGTCCGGCCACATGCGGCTCCACCACATAAACGGTTTGGGCGGCTTGGCGGATTTCCTCCGCATAGGCCGGATATTTTTCCAGCGCCTTGGCGGTAAAATACGCGGCCGGCACAACCAGTCCGCTGCGCACCGCATCCCGGCAAAGACGGGCTCCTTCCGCCAGGAACAGCCCTTGTTCCTGGCGGAAAGTCGCGCTGGAAAGCAGACGCGCAGCCTGCTGGACAGACGGATTTTTACGGCTGGTAATGTGTTCCATCTTTCTGCCTCCATAAGAAAACGCGCCCGGGAAAACCGTTCCCCGGGCGCAGAGCGTTGCCGTCCATTTATTTGGAAAGCGCTTTTTTGGCAGTTTTTACCAAAGCAGCAAAAGCGGCCGGATCCGAAACTGCAATTTCTGCAATCATTTTGCGGTTTAAGCTCACCTTTGCTTTCTTCAAGCCGTTCATAAATGTGGAATAATTCATCTCGTGCATCTTTGCAGCGGCGGAAATACGGGTAATCCACAGACGGCGGAAATCTCTTTTTCTTTGCTTGCGGCCGATATAAGCATAGTTGCCGGATTTCATTACGGCCTGCTTCGCCATTTTAAAATGCTTGCTTCTGGAGCCCCAATAGCCCTTGGCAAGCTTTAATACCTTTTTTCTTCTTTTACGGGTCGCCATTGCGCCTTTAATACGTGCCATATTTATGTTACCTCCAATATCTTGGTTGTCATCCTTGCGTGTGCCGGGCTCCCGTTACGCGTAGGGGAGCATCTTCTTGACCTTGGCCACATTGGTCTTATCGGTGACGGTGGTCTGGCGCAAGCCTCTCTTGCGTTTGGTGGTCTTTTTGTTCAAAATATGGGATTTATTCGCATGGGCGCGGATAACCTTCCCGTTTTTCGACATCTTAAAGCGCTTTTTTGCGCCGGAATGGGTTTTTAATTTAGGCATATTGATACTCCTCCTTGATTTTCACAGCCCGCTGCCGCGGGATATGGGCTTGACACATTATTTTGCAGGCTTTGCCGCCAGGAACATGAGCATATTGCGGCCTTCCAATTTGGCAGCTTTTTCCACATTGGCCTGTTCTGCCAGGGCGTCGGCAAACCGCTTCATGATTTCATACCCATGCTCGGGATGCCCCATCTCGCGCCCGCGGAACCGGATGGAAACCTTTACCTTGTCCCCGCCCTTGAGAAAACGGGTGGCATGGCCGACCTTGGTGTTAAAATCGTGGGTATCGATATTCAGGGAAAGGCGGATTTCCTTAATATCCACCACATGTTGGTTTTTCCGTGCTTCCTTCTCCCGCTTGGCCTGTTCAAAACGGTATTTGCCGTAATCAATGATTTTGCACACCGGAGGCGTTGCCTGCGGAGCAATCTTCACCAGATCCAAGTTCTGCTCGGCAGCTTTTTCCAGGGCCTGCGCCAAGGGCATGACCCCCAGCTGGGAACCGTCGGAACCAATCACGCGCACCTCTTTGTCACGGATTTCCTCATTGATTTGTAGTTCTTTGCTGCTAATTGTTATGCACCTCCATCAGCCATGTTCCTGGATGTTTAAAATAAAAGCGCGGGCCTGGAAGGTCCGCGCGTCAATACGATAGCATAAGAATCCACAGCGATTTTTCCAAAAAAGAAAATGCCATACCCGACTCTTGTGTATTGACCCGTGCCGGACGGTACCCCACAGGTGAGGACAAAAAGCCCTGCTTTGTTTTACTCTGGCTAGTATACCAAAGATTTCTGCTGTTGTCAAGAAAAATTTTTAATCCAGCAGCGTTTCCGGATCCCAGCTAAGTTCCCCCTGTACCGCCTGATTGAGATGGAACGAATACAAAAAGCATTCCCGGACCGGTTTGCCGGTGCATTTGCGGATCGCCGCCGCATACAGGGCCAGCTGGATTTGATAGCGCTGCCAAAGATCTTCGGGGCGCTGGACATAATCGGTCTTATAGTCTACCAGGATCCATCCGTCGTCCTCTGCAAAGAGGCAGTCGGCCGCACCCTGCAGGATAATCCGCTGCGGATTGTCCTGCAAATCCGGCCGTACCAGCCGGATGGGCGCTTCCACCCCAAACTGATATTCCCGCAGCACACAGGAAGAGGCCAGCATCCTTTGTGCCAGCGGGCTGGCAAAAAAAGCCTGTACCCGCCGCAGATCCACCGCCCGCACCTGTTCGGCAGTCAGGAACCCTTCCCCCTCCAGGCGCGTCAGTTCCGATTTGGGGTCTTCCCGGGCCGTCCGGTAATCCATAAACTGGAAAAATTGATGCAGGGCCGTGCCGCGTTCTGCAGCAGTCAATCCCGCAGCATGCAGGAAAGCCGGGCGTGAAAGATAGGTTTCCCCTGTTTTTTCCTGATAATACTTAGCAGCCAATTCCGAAGCGGTCACTTTTGCGGGGACATGCTGCAATGCCTCAAGAGGATACCGGAAACGCAGGTTCCTTTCCAGCTCCTCCACCATGGCGGGATCTGCCGGGGCGGGGGCAGACGGTTCCGACAGCTGTTCGGCGTCCCAGGGCGGGGAAACCGCTTCCACCCGGATGTCCCAAGGCAAAACCGTCTGTCCTGAAAGCGCCAAATCCTCCGAAACCCCAATGCGTTCCCGCAGCATCCTGCCGCTGGGATGCCGCAAAGCGCAAAGCAGCAGCCAGTCCGCAATACATCCCGCCCCCGCCACCACCTGCGCGGGGATCCGGGGCTGGCTGTCCAGCTTTGCAGCCAATCCTTCCAGCCAGGCGTCCAGGTTTTTTTTCTGTCCCGGCACAGTGGTCACGATCACCAGCTTTTCTTTTGCCCGGGTCATCGCTACATACAATACCCGCAGCTCCTCCGATACCGATTCCCGTTCCAGCTCCAGCGCTACCGCCTCTCTGGGCAGCGTCGTATACCGCAGCAAAGCGTGGGGATCCCGCAGCTTCATCCCGATCCCCAGCCGGGAATGCAGCAGCACCTCGCCGCGGTCCCGGTTAAACCGGCGGCTGCATCCGGCCAGGATACACACGGGGAATTCCAGCCCTTTCGAGCGGTGGATACTCATGATCCGCACCACGTTCGCCGCATCGGAAAGGGGGTTCGCCGCAGGCAAATCCGTTTTCTGCTCTTGCAGACGGTCAAAAAAAGGCAGCAGCCGCGAAAGCCCCGCATAGCCGGATTGTTCCCATTTCGCCGCGTACTCCAGCAAAAGCTGTAAATTCGCCAGCCGCGACGATCCGTGATCCATCGCCTGCACCAGATGCCGGTAACCGCTGCGCTGGTAGATTTCTTCGATCAGCTGATCGGAAGGCAGCGTAGCCGCCAGCGTACGGTAGGCCTGCAAATCCTCCAGCACGGCCCGGGAGCGGGCGTCGCCCTGTTCCGCATGGCGCGAAAGCGCCAGGTACAGCGGGATGCCTTTCCCTTCCAGCCGCACCTTGGCAATATCATCCACAGTAAAACCATACACCGGTCCCATCAGGACGGCTGCCAGCGGAATATCCTGCACAGGGTTATCGATCACCCGCAGCAGCGACAGGATCCCGGCAATTTCCGCCGTCTCGAAAAAACCGTGGGAAGCGTCTGTCCACGCCGGGATCCCGCAAAGCTGCAATTCCTTTGCATAGGCCGCCGCGTAAGGGTTGGTGCTGCGAAGCAAAATACAGAAATCCCGGTAGGTAACCGGCCGGCTGATCCCGCCTTCCTGGATGGGGAAAGATTCCCCCACCATCTGGTGGATCATCCGGGCAATGTGACGGGCTTCCCAAACCGGGATCCCTTCCTCGGGCGCCGGTTCGTCCCCTTCCTCCGGGGACTCAAGGATATCGATGCGGGTTTCACAGCCGTCCTGGGGAGGGTATTGCGCGCCCGGCACCAATTCCTCTTCCCCCTCATACGCTACGCCGCCTGCCTGTTCCGACATAAGCTGGCGGAATACGAAGTTGACGGTATCCGTAACGGCCTTCCGGGAACGGAAATTCCGATCCAGCGTCAGATAAGCCGGATAGCGATCCTCCTGCCGCGAATACGCGGGGAACGTCTTTCTCCGCTGTAAAAAAATGTGCGGCATCGCCTGCCGGAAGCTGTAGATACTCTGCTTGACATCCCCCACGAAAAACAGATTTCTTTCCTCCTGGGAAACCGCCCGGAACAGCATATCCTGTGCCTCATTGGTATCCTGATACTCATCCACCATGACCTCGTCAAACTGCGCCGCCAGCTGCCGGGCTTCTTCCGTACGCACCATTCCTTCGGGCGTCTCTTTCCAGAGCAGGCGCAGCGCCCAGTGCTCCAGATCGCCGAAATCCGCCGCCTTGCGCTGGGCCTTCTGCTGCGACAGCCGTTCGGAAAACCGCTCCACCAGATCAAACAAGGCGCGTACAACCGGAGCCATGCGTGCGCAATCTTCACGGAATTCCTCCTCCGAAAAGGACAAAAGCCCCGAAAGCTCCTTGACAATCTCTTTGGCCTCCCCGCGCAGCCCTACCGCCCGCTCTTTTACTGCATCCCCCTGATACCCCCGCACCGCTTTCAGGCGGACAAACTCCATCCCCCGGATTGCCGCCGAAGCAGCCTGCCAGTCCCCGCTTTTCAGCGCATCCTGTACATATAACAGGCCGTCCAGATCCGAAGTGAAAGCCGGGGCATAGGCTTCCTGGAGCGTACCATCCTGCACCAGCATTTCCTGCGCGCTATGGATAAACGATATGGCCGAAAACACCGCTTCTGCGGCATAAGACAGGAT
The DNA here is from genome assembly GCA_904397205.1 of uncultured Clostridia bacterium. GTDB lineage: Bacteria > Bacillota > Clostridia > Oscillospirales > Acutalibacteraceae > UMGS1071. The sequence continues at coordinate 13,476 of CAJFOO010000007.1, read as the reverse complement.
CGTTTTCCCCCACACCGTTTCCCCAACCGGCCGGTTCTCTTCATACAACGCAGCTTTTTCCTTCAGCCACCGCGAAGGGAACGGATGGGAACGGGAAAAATCATAAATCTGCCCGATGGCCTGCATCAGCCGCCGATCGTCGCGGTCGGCGCCAAACGCTTCCAGAAGATCCAAAAACACCTCGCCGCCCTGTTCATAGGCTTCTTCCAGGGTATCCAGTATCGCCTGCTGCCGCAGCAGGGCAATTTCGCTCTCCTCCATCACCCGGAAATCCGGGGAAATCCCCAGCTTATAAAAATTCTCCCGTACGAGTTCACTGCAAAAACTGTGTACGGTGCTGATCTGCGCGCGGGGCAGCAGGAGATACTGCCGCTGCAAATGCCGGTCCTGCGGGGATACTTCCAAAAGCTGCTCGAGCCGCCGGCTGATCCGTTCCCGCATTTCCGCCGCAGCCGCTTTCGTAAAGGTGACGACCAGCAGCCGATCCGCACTGGTTGGGGACACCGGATCGGTCAGCCGCTGCATTACCCGCTCAACCAGCACTGCCGTCTTGCCCGATCCCGCTGCCGCGGAAACCAGCAATGTGCCGCCCCGGGCCCGGATGGCGTCCTGCTGCTCCGGCGTCCAGTTTTTATTCCCCATCGGTGCCATCTCCTTCCCCGCGCAGACGCTCCAGTACAGCGTCTTTCGAATACGAGCAGGCCGGAATCCCTCCCTGCTCCTCTTCATGCCCGCAAACCGGGAAATACGGGCAGTACCTACACGCGTCGTATGTCCCCTTGAGCGGGACGGCCTGCACCTGCCCCCGGTGCAGGCCATGCGCCATGTCGCGCACTTTCTGCTTCACCTGTCCCAGCAGCCAGTCCATCTGGCTCCGGGTAAGCAGCGAATCCCTGCGGGATGCTTTGCCGTCCTTTACCGTCACGGGAAGATATCTCCCCCCGCCGCCCGGCTCCATGGCTTCCAGCAGACGGAGGTTATCCACCAGCAGGCCGTTCATCCGCAGCTGCTTGTCGAGGGCTTTTTCCAGTTGGGAAGGCGTCTCATGGCGGCTGCCGGAAACCACCGGCCGCACCGCGGGCATATACAGGATACCCGCCGCCTGTTCCTTCCGGCCTTCCAGTACGGCCGCCAGATATAAAAGCATCTGCATATTCACCCCGTACAGCACATCCGAAAGGCGGAATTCCTTCTTGCCCGTCTTGTAATCGACAATCCGGACATACGTCTCTCCCTCATTTTCCCAAACGTCTACCCGATCGATCACCCCATCGATCTCCACCTTGCCTCCTTCGGGCAGCTCCACGGAAAGCGAAGGGAAATCGCCGTCCTTCCCAATGGACATCTCGTATCCCTGCGCGGTAAATTCACTTTGCTCCAGCTCCTGTGCCATGTGATATATAATCACGCAGGCGGAATCTGCCAGCCGCTCCAGCAGCGTCAGGAACCGGGGCGTTTTATCCTGCGCACCGCCCATTTTCCCTTCCACATATTCTTCCAGATACCCCGTGACGGTTTCCTTCAACGTGTTGCCGTCCATCGCCGCGATGGCCGCAGCCCCAAATCCGGCAAACATTTTTTCCAGCAGGTAATGCATCAAGCTGCCATATTCCAATGGGTTAAGTTCTGCCGGCCGGCGTTCCCGGATTTGCAGCCCATACCGGCAGAAATACTGGAACCGGCACAGATGATAGGTTTCAATCTGCGTGGCGGAAGCGTGGAACCGAGCCGGGAACATGGCCAGGGCCGTTTCCGGTTCGGCAAAGGAAAACGATGGCCTGCAGCTTGCCCGCTGCAAGGCATCCAGCCGGAAACGCCCTTCTTCCTCCCGGGAAAACCACTGCTTGAGCGAGGCGGAAAGGCAGGAATCCTGCCGGTACTCGCGGGCCGTCCACTCAAAAGCCGCTTCCCTGGTGCTGGCAAAAAACAACGGGGAAAGGCCCGCGGCCGTTTCCACCGGGACAGAGGGGAACATCCGCTGGATCTCCCGGACAAAAGCCGAAGGGAACTGCTCCCCCCCGCCAGATGCGGTGTGCCGCCAGGTGACGAACAGGGCTTCCGACGGGCTGGCCAGGGACGTATACACCAAAAACCGTTCTTCCAGTGCGTCCGCCTCCAACGTGGAAGCCAAAGGCAGTCCAAAGGAAATCAGCGTCTGCCGTTCCCTATCACAAAACGCCCCGGTTTCCGACGGCACGGCTGGGAATTCCCCCTGCACCGCGCCCATCACCAGGGTTACCTTCGGTTCGTCCGGACGGACCCGCCCGGCTTCCCCCACTGTCACCTCGTCCATCCCCTGCGGGATGCTGGACAAATCGCCGCAGGCCATCACCAGACGCAGCAGCTCGGCAAACCGCTTGGCAGAAAGGACCGTGCCGCGCAAAATGGAAGCCGTCTGATCGAGCATTCCCATGAGAATATCCCACAGGCGAAGCTGCTCCTGTGCCTGTGCTTCCCTTTCCGACTGCGATAATGTTTCGCACAAAGTTAAAAAGCAGGCATCCGCATGGACATCTTGCAGCAAATCGTATACCGCCCGGCACATCTGTTCTCCGTCCGCATCCTGTATCCGTTTGGAAAAGCGGAGCAGCGGTCCCATAACCAGCTCCCGCAGGCGTTCCACTTCTTCGAGCTGGGCGGTATCCTCCGGCGTCATATCCTGCACAAATCCCCGGGGATGGGCAGTCCAGGACTCTTTCCATTTTTTTCCGGACAGTTTCCATAGGTATGTATAATTTTCCAAAAGGGAAATGGCATAGGGATCCAGCCCCTGTACCAGCCCGGTTTTTAAATAAACAAAAATTTCACCTGAGGAAAAAGAGGATTGCACCACCTGGAAAGCGGACAATACCAAGCGAAGCAGGGGATCGGCATCCACACGCCGGGGGTTATCCATAAAATAAGGAATTTCATATTCCCGAAATGCCGTTGCCAACACGCCCCGATATGCTTCCAGGGAACGGGTAATGATCACAAAATCCCGGTAGCGGTATCCTTCCTGCATCACCAACTGCCGAATTTTCGCCGCTGCAAATGCAGCTTCCTCATACCGGGAGCCTGCACTGTAAAGAGAAATGCCTTTCCAATCTTTTTGAAGATATGCATTCTCTCCCGATCGGAAAATGGATTGCTCCAACCAAGCCAATGCCGGATTTTGGCGGAATCTCGCGCCTGGTTCCAGTATGGTCGGTTTGGCAACCGGAACCCGCTCTTTCTTAGCAAGGGAAATCACTTGCCGAATCGTGTGCCGGGTTGGAGCAAAGAGATCCATCTCCTGCTCCGGATTCCCCAAACCATCGGCGCACAAAGCCAAATATACTTCCTCTGCCTGTACAAACATACATTCCAAAATTTCCAGTTCCTGTGGGGTAAACCCTTTAAACGAGTCGATCCCAATCCGATACCCTCGAAAAATTTCATTTTTTATGATATCCTGTTTTGCCCGCGACAGATCATCCAGAGGATCCAGGTAACTGTTTTTGACCAACGCATCGTAGGCAGACACGATCCGGGTAACGTCCCGCATTTTGGTCTGCAAGACGTCGTCTTCTATGCGGGGGGCAACCTCGATAAACTGCTCTGCCGAAATCCCGCACTGTTTCCATTCTGTTACCACCGAAAGCATCCGGGAAATCAATTCCCCTGTCTGGGTATATTCCCGGTAAAAAGACAGCTCGTCCGCTACCTGCTCCAGCGCCAGGCTCATCAGGATATGACGGCCGCCTTCCTCCAGAATCTTCCCGGAATGGTGGCCATACTGGCGGAACACCAGTTCTGCCAACCGCCGGAAGCTCATCACTTCCACCTTTTGCGCCATCTGCGGGCCAAGCAGACGCAGGATAGCGCGCTCACTCTCAAAGGAATACTGCTCGGGCACAAGCAAAAGCAGTTTGGGACTCTCCGGCTGCCGGGCAAATGCACACAATTTTTCCCGAATCCAATGGGTCTTGCCGCTGCCGGCGCAACCCAAAATCAAATGCAACACCCGATCCCCACTCCTTTTTGCTGGCAAAACCAATTCCGTCTTTTCTTTATTATAGCATAAAAAAAGAGGGCTGCCCACCCTCTTTCTTTTTCCATCCCTTTACCAGCTTCCCAGCCAATCCATAAACCCTTCGTACCATTCTACCACTTTGAATTTTACCTGATACGCCTGTCCATGCTCGACCAAATCCAGTTCCGAGGCGTCCAGGACGTCATCCATTTGCACCCCGCTGGCTGCCGGCACACATAAGGAAGGAAACAGGACACACCACCAGTTTTGTCCCTGTGCTTCCCCAATCCGGATTTGCAAAGCATCGTATTGCCCCGCAGGAAAGGTGACGGTATCGTACTGCTTGGTGGGAAAATACGTCTGGGATAATCCCACGGTAACGGGATAATCGTACCCTTGTGCATACACTTCCTCCTGTGCTATCCGCTGGAGATCCGGCAGCCGCTGCTGTACCTGCGCCATCGCTTCCTGCTTGTTCTGCGAAGCGGTAAAGAGCGCCTGGCTTTCCTGTAACACCCGGTCGCGTACCTGGATTTTTAACGCCTGATCCTCCCCGGAATCCGAATTGGCCAGGATATGCAGGCGCAGTACCTTATCCGAAATCCCCTGGCAGTCCGCCTCCAGGCTCGCAAATCCCGTCAGAGCTGCCATCAATGCGGTCAAAAACGCGATGCATACCGCTGCGCGTAACATTCTTAATACCACTGGATATGTTTTCATCGAATACCCCATCCTTTTTATGTCTTTGCCAAAAGGATGGGACAGGGATCTCCCAATTATACAGATCCTCAAAAAATTTTTCACAAAAAAACCGCCCAAACGGACGGCTTATCTTTCAAGGAACAAAAAAGCATTGCAGTAACAAAAGGGACGTAACACCAGGCAGGCCGCCTGCGGCCGAAACCCCCAGCGTGAGAATGCTGACTGGCAGCGTAACCCCAGTGAACCATATCCCGGTCAGGTTGACGGCGAGAAATGCACAAAGCCCCATGGCGATGCCGCCCAGTGCATACTGGACCGGCCGTTTTGCACGGAACGCCATCTGGAGCAGTACCAGGCAAAAGAGAACCCCCAGTACAATCCCAACCCCGAAAATTTTGGACATCAAAGCCTCCTCCTTATTCCTCGGCATCCTCCGATTCCGTATGAAAGGAAGAGAGGGAGATCCCCCGTTTCCGGGCGGCCGCCAGCAAGTAGCGATACCGGGCCCGCAGGGATTCCCTTTGATAAATACACGACTCAATAAGATCCTCGTCTGATTCCGCATCGAACCATACGTCGTTACAATGGATGAGACGGTTGACTTCATAAATTTCCTGCAACAAAACATCCTCGCCCATCGGGGCGCCTGCTCCGTCCGGTGAATCTTTCCGTGCCATTCCTATCATCACTGCTCCACCTTTCGGTATACTATATGCTGATAGAATAGGCAATTATTCCCTAATTATACCCTCTCCGGGGAGATTTTACCGGTCGGAAGCCACAGGGGCGCCCAGGGCGGACAGCGAATTCCCCACCGGGATAAAATCAATTTTCCCCGTGGATACGTCGGCGCCTATCACCTCAATCCGGATTTTCTGGCCAATTGTCATGGTTGTCCCGGTTTTTTTATCGATCTGGGTAATCACTCCGTCGAATTCAAACTCCGCGCCTTCAAAGGTATCCACCGGCACAAAGCCCTCCGCGCTGCTTTCCAGTTCCACGAACACGCCCCGCATGGTCACGCCGCAGATGACCCCTTCAAACTGCTCCCCAATGTGCTGGGCCATATATTCGGCCACATAACAGTCGTCCGCGGTGCGTTCGGCGGACATAGCCCGCACCTCCAGCCGGGAACATTCTTTCGCCACCTTGGCCACATAATTGGAAAAATGCGCTTTCACATCCCCCACATCTCTGGCTTCTGCAAAGGCGGACAAAATCCGGTGGATGGCAGTATCGGGATAGCGGCGGATCGGCGAGGTGAAATGGCAGTAATCCCCCAGGGCCAAGCCAAAATGCCCGATAGGATCGGTGGAATACCGGGCTTTTTCCATGGTGCGCAAAATCTGGTGCGACACGATCTTCTGGGCAGGGGTACCCTTCGCAGCATCCAGTACCGCAGCAAACTGGGCGGCAGTAGGGTTGTCCTTGCGGATATCCGCAAAGCGTACACCCAGCGCCCCAAGCAGGTTGCAGAGCATTTCTACCCGTTCCGGGTCGGGGTTTTCGTGAATCCGATACACAAAAGGCAAGCCCTTTTCTTCCGCCAGCTTGGCCGCCGCCTGGTTCGCGGTGATCATGAGCTGCTCAATGAGCTCCTCCGCTTCCCCGCTCTGGCGGGGCTGCACATCGATACACACGCCGTTTTCATCCAGCACAAACTTGGATTCACTGCTCTCGATTTCCATGGTCCCGCTTTCCCGGGATTTCCTCTTGAGCACATCGGCCAGTTCCTGCGCCGCCAGAAGACTGTCCATCACGGGCGCGTATTTCTCCAGGATAGCCTGGGACGCTTTCCCGGCAAGGATGTCGTTGACTTCGGCATATACCCCCCGTACTTTCGAAAGGATAATCCCTTTTTTAAATTCGTACCCGGTAATATTTCCAGCCTTATCCAGCGTGATGAGGGCTGAAAAGGACAGCTTTTCTTCCCCGGCATTGAGAGAACAGGCGTCGTTGGACAACGCCTCGGGCAGCATGGGGACCACCCGATCCGGGAAATACACCGACGTGCCGCGGCGTTTGGCTTCCTCGTCAATCGCACTGTTTTCCTGCACATAGTGGGATACATCGGCAATATGCACCCCCAGCCGGTATCCATCCGGCAGACGTTCCACACACACCGCGTCATCCAGATCCTTGGCATCCGCACTGTCGATCGTGAGGATGGGCAGATGGGTTAAATCCACGCGGCGGGCGCGTTCTTCGGGCGTAATCTTCCGGGACGCCGCCGCATCCGCTTCGCTGAGTACCTCCGGCGGGAAAACCGTCACAATCCCGTTTTGCTCCAAAATCGCGTCGGCACAGATTTTCGCTACGCTGGATTTGCCAAACACCTTGATAATCCGGGCAATCAGTTTATTGTTGCGGGGATTGCGATCCAGTTTGGCCAGCACCTTGTCGCCCTCCCGCACATTTTTCAGGGTTGAGCGATCAATCTGTATATTATAGCGGATAGGAAGATCCGCTACAAACTCCAAATAGCCCTCGTTTTGCACCACCTTGCCGGTGGTGGTACGTTCGCCCCGTTCCAACACCCGGTCTACCTTGGCGGAAACCCCACGGGGAGTTTCTTCCACTTCTTTGATGAGCACTACATCATGGATAAGGGCATCCTGCAAATTGGAAGCGTGGACAAACAGATCCCCTCCCCCATGTTCCGGACGGGCAAACGCAAACCCTTTGGACAGCGAGACAATCGTCGCTTTAAAGCCTTCCGGGTTCTCATTCAGACGGATAATCTTCCGGCTGTTGACGCGGATTTTTTCTTCGTTGTTGAGCCGTCCTACCGAAACATCGAACAATTTCCGATCTTCCTCGGGTACCCCCAGCTTTTTCATCAGGTCCGCCGTGGGGATCGGCTTTGGATCCTGTTCCAGCGCCTCTAAAATCCGCTCTTTCATTGCTTCAATCTCAAATTTCATGGGATTCTTTCTTCCTCCCTTTTGGTCTATACTTTGTCAGTTATCTTCAAGAAACAAAAAGCCCCGCTTGTCCGCGAGGCTGTAAAGAAGGAAGGGTTCCTTCGCAAAAACCCTGCCTCCCTGCTGAAAAACCCAATGTTTACTCCTGGCTTGCCGCCGGATCCGGTTCGCTTCCTGCAGCAGAAGCAGAGGATCCTTCCGAAGAAGGGGAATTCCCTTCGGAAACATCGCTGCCGGCAGGGGAAGCCGTACTCTCTGCCGCAGTACCTTCTTCCCCGGAAGAAGCCACGCTCTCTGCCGCGGAGGTTTGCTCGGAAACCGTGCTGCCTGCCGCGGGAACCGCACTCTCTACAGCAGAACTTTCCGCAGCGGAAACTGTGCTTTCTTCTGCAGAAACGGTACTCTCTGCCGCGGAGGTCTCCTCCGAGGTTACACTATCCATCGCGGAAGCCGCAGACTCCGTACCCGAAACCGAAGAACTGACCTCGCTTGCTGTGCCGTCCCCTTCGGCATTAGCCTGCGGGGAGGTAAAAAACATGATTATATTAATAACGATAACAAATATAAAAAAGCCAACCGAAATAATTCTTGTCCAGCGGGCTAAAAACGCATCAATCGAGCGGCCTTGATGCTTGGACAGAAAGGTATCGGAAGATCCGCCGGTAATGATACCGTCGTTCCTCTGCTGGCCCTCCTGCAGCAGGACCACCGCAATGATCCCCACAGCAAACACCAGCAGGACCACCCCGAATGCGATTTCTAAACCACTCATAGTATACCTCCGAATCGAATTGCATCAATAACAGTAACCATCATACCACAAAACCAGCCCTTTCGCAAGGATTTTATCTAAAATATTTCGGAAAATTCGCGTATATTCCCGCCAGATGCGGGGTATCTTAAGGAACGGCGGCCCATGGATGTGTGTTTGCGTAACCGGACCGCATCCGCCCTTTTTCCTCTGCTATTGGCCGGGGAAGAAGGGCGGTTTTTTTATTTTTAGGAAAGCGGCGGATCGTCCGCCGCCGGAAGCATCCCCGCGGAAGCCATCCCTTTGCGGTACCGGGCCGGGTTTTTCAGCATCCCTTCCCGGTAGGGCAGCGCCGCTTTTACCGTCTGGTTTTTCTTCAGCGCCATGGCCGCTACCCCCTGCGTACTGCGGGTAGTCTTCTCCGGAATGTCTTGGGTAGAGAGCAATAGCAGCCGGCCATCGGTGGATTGCAGCAAAAATTCCCCCTCTTCTTTCCGGTACAGCATCGCGCCCAGGGGGATCTTTTCACTGTACGCACCCACCAGCCGGCGGCGGTTGGTCTTGGTGGCGTAGCTGCTCATGGGTACGCGGGCCACCTTCCCATTGGCAAAGCAAAATAAGAGGAACCCCTGGTAATCCTTGGTCACTGCGGCATACAGGATAGTTTCCCCCTCTTCCATGCCCAATTTTGCCGGTACATATTCGCCGATGACGCTGGCCTTGGTATCCGCAAAATCCGACACCTTCGCTTTGTATACTGCCGCGCGGTCGGTAAAAAACAACACGTCGCAGGCGTTGGTCGTCTCCTCCTGCTGGGTTATCCGGTCGCCTTCTTTGAGCTTCTGCTCCCCGCTCATGCGCAAAGACTGCGGGGTAATTTTTTTGACGTACCCCTCCCGGCTGAGGAACAGATACACCGGATAATCCGGCGCTTCCTCCCATTCTTCCGGCTCGTCCAGATCCTCCGGATAGACCAGCATGGTCTTGCGCGGCTGGCCGTATTTTTTGATGATTTGCTGCAATTCCTGGATAATGAGATGTTTCACTTTGGCTTTGCTGTCCAGGATAGCTTGCAGACGGTCGATTTCCTGTTCGAGCTGTTCGGTTTCCTCGGTGCGCTTGAGGATATACTCGCGGTTGAGATGCCGCAGCCTAATTTCTGCTACATATTCCGCCTGCACCTCGTCAATCGAAAACCCGGCCATCAAATTGGGGACAACCGCCGTTTCCTCTTCGGTATGGCGCACAATGGCGATGGCCTTATCGATGTCCAGCAGGATAGCCTGGAGCCCGCGCAGCAGATGGAGCTTTTCCTTTTTTCTGGACAGGTCGAAATGGACCCGGCGGCGGACGCATTCGGTGCGGAAAGCAATCCATTCTTCCAGCAGGGTCTTCACGCCCATCACGCGCGGCACACCCGCTACCAGCACGTTGAAATTGCAGGAAAAGCTGTCTTCCAGCGAAGTCAGGCGGAACAGCTTCTGCATCAGCTTGTCGGGATCGATCCCGCGCTTGAGATCGATGGTGATTTTCAGGCCGTCCAGCCCGCTCTCGTCGCGGACGTCCGAAATCTCTTTGAGCTTGCCCTGCCGCACCAGATCCACGATTTTTTCCACAATCGCTTCAATGGTGGTGGTCGGCGGGATCTGCGTCACGTCGATGCAGTTGGCCGACTTATCGTAAGCGTACCGGGAACGCACCTTAAAACTGCCTTTCCCGGTCTGATAGATGGCTTCCAGCGCGGCGCGGTCATACAGAAGCTGCCCCCCGCCGGGGAAATCCGGGGCCAGCAGGGTGGAGAGGAAATCGTGCTCCGGGTTTTTCAGAAAGTCAATCGTGGTCTGGCACACCTCCGCCAGGTTAAACGGGCAGATGGAACTGGCCATGCCGACGGCAATGCCGGTATTGGCGTTGACCAGCACCGACGGGAACCGCGCCGGAAGCAGGGTGGGTTCCTTCATGGTATTGTCGTAATTGTCCATGAAGTCCACCGTATCCTTGTCAATGTCCTCAAAGAGTTCCCGGCATAAATCGTCCAGCCGCGCTTCGGTATACCGCGAGGCCGCCCAGGCCATATCCCGCGAATAATACTTGCCGAAATTCCCTTTGGAGTCGATGTAAGGGTGCAGCAGGGCTTCATATCCCCGGCTCAGGCGCACCATGGTATCATAAATCGCCGTATCGCCGTGCGGGTTGAGCTTCATCGTCTGCCCCACGATGTTCGCGGATTTGGTCCGGGCCGATCCCAACAGCCCCATTTTGTACATGGTATACAGCAGCTTCCGATGCGAAGGCTTAAAGCCGTCGATCTCGGGGATCGCCCGGGACATAATCACGCTCATGGCGTAGGGCATATAGTTTTGTTCCAGTGTATCGACAATCGGCTGCTCCACCACTTCTCCTGCCCCTTCAATGATCCCGTGCAGTTTGGGCGAGGAAGCGCGCGAAGCCGGCTCCTTCCTTTTTCTAGGAGGCATAGCCATTCCCCTTTCTCAAGCAGTTTCCATTACATCACGTCGGCGCTGTCCAGATACTGGTATCCGTTTTCCGCAATAAACACCTTGCGCCCCGCCAGGTTATCCCCCAGCAGCAGATCAAACATCTCCGAGGTGCGTTTCGCGTCATCCGGCATCACCTTGATAAGCCGCCGGGTTTCCGGGTTCATGGTGGTCAGGCTCATCATTTCCGGTTCGTTTTCACCAAGACCCTTCGACCGCTGTATCGTATATTTTTTCCCGTCAATCTGTTTAAGCACATGCTCCTTTTCCCGCTCCGTATACGCGAAATACGTCTCATCCTTCGTCGTGATCTCATACAGGGGGGATTCCGCAATGAACACCTTCCCCTGTTCGATCAGGGTAGGGGTCAGGCGGTAGAGCATGGTGAGCAGCAGCGTGCGGATCTGGAACCCGTCCACGTCGGCGTCCGTACACAAAATGACCTTGTTCCACCGCAGCTGGGAAAGATCGAAGGTGGAGAGGTTTTTGTTGGCCTTGGTCTTTACCTCCACCCCGCAGCCTAACACCTTGACCAGATCGGTGATGATTTCGCTTTTAAAAATTTTATCGTAGTCGGCTTTGAGGCAGTTGAGGATCTTGCCGCGGATGGGCATGATCGCCTGGAAATCCGGGTTGCGCGCCTGCTTGCACGCCCCCAGCGCAGAGTCCCCCTCCACGATGAAGATTTCCCGCTCCCCCACCTCGCGGCTGCGGCAGTCCACAAACTTGGCCACCCGGCTGGTAACGTCCATGTTACTGGTCAGCTTCTTCTTCAAATTGAGCCGGGTTTTCTCGGCATCCTCCCGGCTGCGCTTGTTCACCAGCACCTGGGCGGCAATCTTTTCGGCATCGAGAGGGTTTTCAATAAAATAAATTTCCAGCTGGTGGCGGAGCATCTCGGTCATCGCCTCCTGGATCCCCTTGTTGGTAATGGCCTTTTTCGTCTGGTTTTCATAGGAGGTCCGGTTCGAAAACGACGAAATCACCAGCGCCAGGCAGTCCTCCACATCGGTGAAGGCAATACGGCTTTCGTTTTTGGTATATTTATTGTTCTGTTTCAGATAGGCGTCGATCTGGTATACAAATGCGTTGCGCACGGCCTTATCCGGCGCGCCGCCATACTCCAGCCAACTGGAGTTGTGGTAGTATTCGGTGAACTTGACCCGGTTGGAAAAAGCACAGGCCACGTTGATTTTGGTACGGTATTCGGGTTTATCCTCCCGGTCGCGGACCATACGCTCTGTCTGCCAGAACTGCACAGGGGTCAGGGCGTCTTCCCCCACCGCTTCCTTGACATGATCGACAATCCCGTTTTCGTAACAGAACGCCGTCTCCGCAAAGGAACCGTCCTCCTGTTCATCCCGGAACAGGAACGTCAGCCCGGCGTTGACGATCGCCTGCCGCCGGATGGTGTCCAGGTAATACTCCGCCGGGATCTGGATATCCGTGAATACCTCCAAATCGGGTTTCCAGCGGATGCGCGTACCGGTATCCTTTTTGCTGTAGGGCTGTTTTTCCAGCCCGCCGATATTTTCCCCCTTTTCAAAATGGAGGGTATACCGGAACCCGTCGCGGCGGATGTCCACATCCATATAAGCGGATGCATATTGCGTAGAGCACAGGCCCAGGCCGTTGAGTCCCAGCGAATATTCATAGCTTTCCTGGGCGTCATTGTTGTACTTTCCGCCCGCGTACAGCTCGCAGAATACCAGCTCCCAGTTATACCGTTCCTCTTTGGGGTTGTAATCCACGGGGATGCCGCGCCCAAAGTCCTCCACTTCGACCGACTGATCCCGGTACCGGGTAACGAGGATTTTGTCGCCGTATCCTTCACGGGCCTCGTCAATGGAATTGGATAAAATCTCGAATACGGAATGCTCACAGCCTTCGATGCCATCCGAACCAAAGATGACAGCCGGACGGCGACGAACCCGGTCGGCCCCTTTCAGGGACGAGATACTTTCATTGCCGTATGCTGGCTTTTTATTCACTGGCCATTCCTCCCATGGTAACATTTCTCACAAATTTTGTTCTGTACTTCCCTATTGTAAAAGAATCTTTCTTTTTTTGCAACAAAAAAGGGAATGCATCTGCCTACACTCCCTTGGTTGGTTCGATTATTTATTCCTTGGGCTCTTCCGAGTCCGCAGAAGCTCCTTCCGCATCCGAAGGTTTGGTTTCTTCCTCCGGCTGGGCAGAATCTTCCCCTGTTTCCACAGACGGATCGTGTGACGCACCTTGGGAGCTGCTGTCCGGGGAAGCATCCGCGGCTGCCTCTATGGACGGCGCTGATTTTTCCTCCGTGGAAGCAGAGGAATCCCCGGAATGTTCCGAAGCCTCCCCGCCGGTAAGCTGGGCGGTTTCCTCCCCGGCTTCCAGCGAATGGCCTTCCATCAAACGGGCAAAGTCTTCCCCGCTCATTTTTTCGTTCAGGAACAGATATTTCGCCACCTCGTGCAGCTTATCCATATGTTCCTTGAGAATGGTTTCCGTCCGGTTATAGGCGTCATGCATCATGCGGCGGATTTCTGCATCGATTTCCGAAGCAGTCTCCTCCGAGTAATCCCGCACATGGCCCATATCCCGGCCCAGAAAGGGTTCGTTGCT
>CAJFOO010000006.1 GCA_904397205.1 uncultured Clostridia bacterium | reverse complement strand
ACGGTGATGCTCAATGCCGTGGTGCCGCCCACTATCGCGGCTGGTTCTTCTTTGCCCGCCAAGACCACGGCCAGTGCGTTCCTGTATACGGAAAAGGATCGCGATTCGACTAAGCTCAAGGAGGTTGCCAGCGGGACGGCCCTCTCGGTGACGGAAGCCACTTATGATTCGCAAACCCGGTCCTGCTGGTATAAGGTGCAGTTGTCCGACGGCTCAACCGGATGGATGAGCGGCGGGAATATTGCCTTTGATAATGCCGATTCCATGGTGCGCGATCTGAACTACGCGGATGCGGGAGAAATCGGCTACCGGTTCCTGGAGTGGCACCAGGCCGGCGGAAGATGCCTGCCCGGTTTGGTGTACCGCCGCCTGGGTGAAGCGAAGGTCTTTTCCTTCGGTGATTATGCTTCGGCCGATCCCAGCAGCAGCAATTATCGGGTCAACCTGTATGATTTTGTGTATCCTTCCTGCGTACAGCAGTATGAAGTGAACTAAATTTGTGTAATTTGTGTGTGTGTTTATAGGAAGCGGGGCTTTGACAAGAAGCTCCGCTTTTCTTTGAGGAGGAGGAAAATGGTGGATCAGTTACCAAAGACGGATTTACAGGATTTGCGTCAGGAGTGTTTGGAGTGCCGGCAATGCCCTTTATGTGAGGCCCGTACTCATGTGGTGTTTGGGGCGGGGAATCCGCAGGCGGATTTGCTGTTTGTGGGGGAAGGCCCGGGGCAGAACGAGGATCTCCAGGGGGAACCGTTTGTGGGGAAAGCCGGGCAGCTGCTTGATAAAATGCTGGCGGCCATTGATCTGGATCGGGAAAAAATTTATATTACCAACGTGATCAAATGCCGTCCCCCGCAAAACCGGGATCCGCTGCCCGAAGAACAGGCAGCGTGCATGCCCTGGCTGCGGCAGCAGATTGAGAAAATCGCCCCCAAGGTGATTGTGTGCCTGGGGCGGTATGCGGCTATGCAGCTCATTAAGCCGGACATCCGGATCACCAAGGAGCACGGGATATTTTTTGAACGCGACGGACGGACACTGATGGCAACGCTCCATCCTGCCGCACTGTTGCGCAATCCCAGTCAAAAACCCCAGGGGTTTGAGGATTTCCTGAAACTGGAACAATTTCTGAAAGCGCAAAAAGAAGCGTGATCCTGTGCAGACAGCCAAACTTTCCCCAAAAGATTCGTGGATTTTGAACAACGGATGTTTGAGATAAACCGGTTGCATTTTCCAGGGGAATCCAGTATAATAGCCCTGTGGACAATATCAACAAAAAAGGAGGATATCCATGAAAATTATGGTAGAAACTTCCGCCCGCCATGTGCATGTCAGCGAGGAGCATTTGGCCGCCCTGTTTGGCGAGGGGGCGACCCTCACCCACAAGAAGGATCTTTCCCAGCCCGGCCAATTTGCGGCAGAGGAGCGGGTCACGGTTGTGGGGCCCAAAGGGGAGATGAAAAACGTCAGCATTTTGGGGCCCACCCGTCCCAAAACCCAGGTGGAGCTTTCCCGTACCGATACCCGTAAGCTGGGCTTTGACGCGCCGATCCGTGAGTCGGGGGATTTGGCGGGTTCCCCAGGCTGCAAGCTGATTGGTCCCAAAGGGGAAGTTGAGATTTCGGAAGGGGTAATCGTGGCTAAGCGTCACGCCCATATGAATCCCGAGCAGGCGGCGGCCTTTGGTGTGAAGGATAAGCAGGTCATTTGGATCCGTCTGGAGGAAGGCGGCCGCACCCTCATTTTTGGGGATGTGGTAGCCCGTGTCAATCCGGCATATGAACAGGCAGTACATATCGATACCGATGAGGCAAATGCCGCCGGTCTTTCGGGAACGGTGGAAGGGGAAGTCCTGCTTTCCTTATAATAGCATCCGGTGGAGGACGGCGGCAGATCCCGCCGTCTTTTTTAAAAAATTGGGATTTAGGGCTTGCCAAACGGGGAAAAATACAGTATAATATGATGGTTAGCTTGAAAGGAATACAGCAAGGCAGAGATGCATGCAGTAGGATATGCGGGCGGACGGGCCCTGCGCGATGGAGCGCCGTGAACCATGTCAGGCGGGGAACCGAGCAGCATTAAGCGGATTTGTTCTGTGCGATGCAGATCGTCTGTTCGTTCGCATATCCTAGTGCATGACCCCGCAAAAGTGGGTTTTGCCTTGCTGTTTTTCTATTTTGCCGGGAAAGGAGGCGGTTTGGATGTATCGGGTGCTTTATCGGAAATGGCGGCCGCGTACGTTTTCCGAAGTAGTGGGCCAGCCGCAGGTTACCGTGACACTGCGCCGGGAATTGGAAGCCGGACGGGTTTCCCATGCCTATTTATTTACCGGGCCCCGCGGTACGGGGAAAACTTCCTGTGCAAAAATTTTAGCCAAGGCGGTCAATTGCCTTTTCCCAAAGGAGGGGGATCCGTGCGGGGAGTGTGCTATGTGCCGGGGGATAGACGAGGGGACGGTATTGGATGTCGTAGAAATTGATGCGGCCAGCAATAACGGTGTGGAAAATATCCGCTCCCTGCGGGAAGAAGCGAACTTCACCCCGGCATCTGCCCGGTACCGGGTGTATATCATCGACGAAGTACACATGCTTTCCATCGGGGCGTTTAACGCGCTCCTGAAAACCCTGGAGGAACCGCCTGCCTATGTGGTCTTTATCCTGGCCACCACGGAGGTGCATAAAATCCCGGCAACCATTTTATCCCGCTGCCAGCGGTTTGATTTCCGCCGGGTTTCCCCTGCGGACATGGCGTCCCGCCTGACCTATGTGGCCGGGCAGGAGGGAGCAGTGCTGGATCCCCAGGCCGCGCAGCTATTGGCCCGGCTGGCGGATGGCGGAATGCGTGACGCCCTTTCCCTGCTGGATCAATGTATGGGAGTGGAGCAACACATTACCATCCCCGTGGTGGACAAGGTAGTAGGGGTTGCGGGAAAAGAATCACTGTTCCGGCTGGCGGCGGCGGTGCGGGAACAAAACCCGGCGCAGGCGTTGGAAGAAATCGATGAATTATACCGCGGTTCGAAGGATATGATGCGGCTTTGCGAAGAGCTTTGCGCGCATTTCCGGGCGTTGATGCTGGTTAAGACCATGCGCCGGGCACAGGAAGTCCTGGTACTGACCGATGAAGAGTATGAGGCGGTTTCCAAGCAGGCGCTGCCCATGGATCTGGAAGTCATCTTACATGCGTTGGATCAGTTGCAGGACGCCCTGGATCGGATGGGGAGAGGAAGCAACCGGCGCACGGAAATCGAGATGGCACTGCTGCGGCTGTGTTCCCCGGAACTGGACGACAGCCGCCCGGCATTGCTGCGGCGGATTGCTGCTTTGGAACGGCGGGGCGAGGAAAAGCCGGCGCCTGTGTTGCCGGAAGAACCGGAGCAGCCGGAGCCTTCCCCGCCCATATCTGTCCAGCGGGTGGCGATCCCGCCCATCCCTAAGGCAGTCCCGAAAAAAAGCGGGGGGATCCCGCCCCCGGCACAATCCCTTTTGTCCGGGGAAGCAGAGGAAGCGCTCCCCTGGACGCAGGCTCCGCTGTCGGAAGAGGCAGCCCCGCTCCCGCTGTCTGAGCAAAAGCCGGCCGCCCCGCCGCCAAAGGTGGAGGAGCTTTCCGCGAACGCTGAACCGTTTGCGGAATGGCCGGAGGTATTGCAGATCCTGCGGGAGTATTCCAAACCGGTGTCCGCGGCATTCCAGGGATCGGTTGCCTATCATAGCGGCAGCTATATTTTGATCGACGCGCAGAATTCCATGGCGTTTGAACTTTTGCGCAAAGAAGAGCAGCGGCAGAAAATGCGGGATACCATCCGGCAGGTGACGGGCAGGGATTATAAGCTGGGCCCGTATAAACGTCCGGCTGACCCACAGGAAGAAAACGATCCGCTGCAGGATCTGCTTTCACGGGCCAGGGAAGCAGGGGTATCCGTGGTGGAACACCCCGAAAAGGATTAGGAAAAACAGTAAACATCAGGAGGAATTTTTATGAAAGCAAGGTTGCCACAGGGTTTCGGTAACCCGAAGAACAGTATCCAGGAATTAGCGAAACAGGCGCAGGAATTGCAGGCCAAAATGGATCAGGCCAACCGGGAACTGGAAGAGAAAGAGTATTCTGCAACGGTAGGCGGGAATGCCGTCACCGTGACCGTCACGGGCAAAATGGAAGTGAAGAAGATGGAGATAAAACCGGAGGTAGTCGATCCGGAAGATATCGAGATGCTTTCTGATTTGATCATTGCGGCGGTCAACGAAGCTTTGCGTACCGCTGCGACAGAGAAATCGGAAACCATGGAACAGATATCCGGCGGCCTGAATATGCCGGGCGTATTTTAAATGGCGGCTTATTATGTAGCTCCGCTGGCCCGTCTGGTCGAACAGTTTGAGCGTCTGCCCGGGATTGGCTCCAAAACAGCGCAGCGTTTAGCGTATCACCTGCTTAACTGGCCCAAAGAAGAAGCTGAGGCATTTGCCAACGCAATTTTGGAAGCCCGGGAAAAAATCCGTTATTGTAATGTATGCTGCAATTTGACGGATCAGGAATTGTGTCCCATTTGCCGGGATGGAGCGCGGGATACGGCTACGATCTGCGTGGTGGAAGATCCCAGGGATGTGTTCGCATTTGAGCGCACACAGGAATACCAGGGGACCTACCATGTATTGCACGGGGCGATTTCTCCTCTCAGTGGGGTGGGGCCGGATCAGCTTTGTATCAAGGAATTGCTCGCCCGGGTGAACCAGGGGGAGACAAAAGAAGTGATTATGGCAACGAATCCGACAGTGGAAGGGGAAGCCACGGCGATGTATCTGTCCCGCCTGCTCAAGCCGCTGGGAGTCAAGGTGACCCGTTTGGCCTACGGTGTGCCCGTAGGCGGGGATCTGGAGTATGCAGATGAAGTCACGCTGGCCCGTGCGATGGAAGGCCGGGGGGAATTATAAAGGATTGACAAGGGTTTCCCATTGTGCTATAGTGGAAAAGATCCGTCCGGCTTCTGGAAACAGGAAGCCGCAGGGAATTTGCAAGGGAGATTGTTATGGCGGAAAAAGCATCGACCAAAACCATTGCGCAGAATAAAAAAGCCTTCCACGACTATTTTGTGGAAGAAAGCATGGAGGCGGGAATTGAGCTTGTGGGGACCGAAGTCAAGTCCCTGCGCCAAGGGCGTGCCAATTTGAAGGATTCCTGGTGCTCGATTGTAGAAGGGGAAATCTTTCTCAATGGGGTGCATATCAGCCCCTATGAACAGGGAAATATATTTAATAAGGATCCCCTGCGGGTACGCCGTCTTCTCCTGCACAAGAGGGAAATTATGCGTCTGCTGGGACAGGTCAAGCAGCAGGGGTATTCCTTAATTCCCCTTTCCCTATATTTTAAAGGCTCCAGGGTAAAGGTACAGGTGGGGCTTTGCCGCGGCAAAAAGCTGTATGATAAACGACAGGATTTAGCCGCCAAAGCCGCACAGAGGGATATCCAGCGGGCAATCAAAGAACAAAACAGAGGATAATTTTTCTGTTTTATAGAGCTTTATACTCAAAAAAAGATAGCAGTTATCCATAAGGGCAGGTATCCTGCCTTTTTATGGGGATGTAAAGGTTTCGACGGGGATTGTAAGCCCTGGTAAGCGAGTAGCGGTGCGGGACCGCTATAATACCCGCAAACTTAAAAGTAAACGACAACAAGAGACAAGTTGCGTTAGCTGCGTAACCAAATACGCGGCCGTCCGCTCCGGGAGTACCGCGGCCGGGAGTTGGGCGTCAATGAGCGGTGCACGTGAATTTGGGAGGGCCTCGGCTCAAGTCACGGTTTAGAGGCTGCCAAAGGATAAAGCCTGCCAATAGGCGTTATCCGGCGGGAGAAAAGAAATATTGGCTACACTCGTAGAAAGCCTTGGTAAGCAATTTTCGGACAGGAGTTCGATTCTCCTCATCTCCACCAGTCGAGGGCCTCGACACGCAATTCGCGTTCGGGGCTTTTCTTTTTATTTAGTTCCGTGCTCGTGTTTATAGCGGGTATCTTTTTTGTCCAGGTAGTCAGAGTAGTCCGGGCAACAAATTTTTTTATGCAGGCATATTGTGGATGGATATT
>CAJFOO010000005.1 GCA_904397205.1 uncultured Clostridia bacterium | reverse complement strand
TCCCCAGCTGCGAACTGAACGCGAACAGGAAAATGCAGACCGTCATGAAAACCGGTCCGGCAATCCCAATTTGACGATGCACCGCATTCTGTACATACTCCATTCCCTGCACATTTTCGTCAATGGGTATCCCGGAAAGAAGCAGCATAAATGCCGTGGTAGAACAAATCAACAGCGTATCGATAAATACGGAAAGCATCTGTACCAAGCCCTGCTTGACCGGATGCGATACCTCTGCCGACGCGGCCGCGTTGGGGGCAGACCCCATTCCCGCTTCGTTGGAATACAGCCCGCGTTTAATCCCCTGCATCACACACGATCCGGCAAAACCACCGAAAATGGCCTGCACATCAAATGCCTGGGAAAAAATCTTGGCAAACATCTCCGGTACGCCAACAATATTTTTTGCCACAATAAAGAATCCTAACGCCAGGTACAGTGCCGCCATCACGGGGACTAACGCGGAAACCACCGATTGGATCCGATGCGCGCCGCCAAAAATACACAGCGCCGTCAGCAAGGCCAAAACGCCGCCTACCACAAAAGGCCAGGCTGTCCGGCTGTAATCCGGGATAAAATAGCTCAAGCTGGAGCTGACGTTGAACGACTGCAACGCATTAAATCCATAAGCAAAGCAGGCAATCAGCAAACAGGCAAAAACAATCCCAAAGAGCCGGCTTCCCAGCGCCTTATGGATATAATACGCGGGACCGCCAACGTACCCATCGCCTTTGCGCTGTTTATATAGCTGCGCCAAAGTACTTTCGGCAAACGCCGAAGCCGCCCCAAGCAAAGCCAGCAGCCACATCCAGAATATCGCTCCGTACCCGCCGGCAGCCGTGCTGACTGCCACCGCCGTGGCTACTCCCGCGATATTCCCGCTGCCGACCCGGCTGGCTGTGGAAAGCATCAGCGCCTGGAAGGAAGAAACCTGGCCGTCCCCTTTCCGTTTTTCTCCCAAAACCCGCAGCGCTTCGGGGAACATCCGGAATTGTACAAATTTTGTCCGCACGCTAAAATAAACCGCTGCCGCTGCCAGCAGGACAATGAGGATGTATGTATACATCCCGTCGCTTACTGTTTCCAAAAACCGGTTGATAAAATCCATGGGGGTACCCCTTCCCTTTCCACTTTTTGCAAGCCCTGCCGGGAAAGGGAAAGACAAAAGCCCCGCACGCAAATACGTACGAGGCTTTTGTCTGGTGCTGCTGACCGGAATCGAACCGGTACGGTGTTGCCACCGAGGGATTTTAAGTCCCTTGCGTCTGCCTGTTCCGCCACAGCAGCGTGGAACAAGTGCAATTATAGCATAAAAATTTTGCAAAATCAAGATCCCAAGGAAATTTCTGCTGTTTTTTACTCCGCCCCGGTTTTGTCCGGCAGGATTTCTATTTCGTATTTGCGCCGGTATTCTTTTGTTTCACTGTCCCGTACCACTTCGCTGGTATGTTTTTGCAATAGCTGCGTCAATGGATACAAATTGATCCAAATTTCATTATTGCTGTCTTTCTGCGACTCGTCAAAAATCAACTGCATCCCAAAATGCAGATGGCTGATAGTAATATTATTGACATTTTCTTCTAGACTATACCCCGTATGTCCAACATATCCGATGACGTCGCCCGCTTTCACTTCCTGCCCTTCCTGGAGCCCTTCCGCATAGGGCCGGTTTTGGCGCAAATGGGCATAATAATAATACCGTTTCTTATCGTGGCTGCGGATGCCGATCCGCCACCCGCCGTATTGGTTCCAGCCCAGCGCCTCCACCGTGCCGCCTTCCACCGCAATCACCGGCGTGCCGGTTGCCGCCATCAGATCGTGCCCCAGATGCCGCCGGGTATATCCATAGGTGCGCTGGACGCCAAAGTCGTCATAGTGCTCAAACGGGAACGTCCTGGCAATGGGGGAAAACGCAATCAGTCCATACCGTTCTTCCCATTCCCCGGATTCCGTCTCCATGCGGTAGGAGCCGACCATTCCTCCCAGCACAGCCGTATAGGCCTCTTCATAATAGGGGTAATACTGCATATCCGCCGTAAGTTCCTCCATGGATGCCCCGCCGTCCAGCTTTTCCAGCAAAGCGTCGAGATCCTTGCTTTGATAGCGGGAAAAATCCCCGCCGTATTTTGCCCCCAGATAGGCCAGCATCGGGATCCAGCTTTGCGGGCGATCGGTATCGTGCCGGTCGATATCAGCCTTCAGCGCCTTTTCCAATGCGGAAAGCGGTACGTTAAATTCTACATATTTTATGTAGCCGGTTTCCGCCCGGCTGGAAGAATCGGTTTGGGACAAGGTTCCTCCCGCTGCATCCACGGGGGAATCCTCCCCCCATGCCAAAGGGATCGCAATCCCGACAGCCAAAAGCGCCAGCATTCCTACAGACAAAGCAGCCGCTATCTTTTTGCGGAACACCCCAAACACGATCCGTTTCAAGCAATCACCCGCTCTTCCCAGTTTCTCTCTTTATGATATGAACCAACGGGAAAAAATATGGCTTTGTTTTTATAGATCGTCCGCGTCCTGCTCGGGAGATTCCCCTCGGGAAGAGGTCCCTGTATAGCTGCCCAGCACATCGGAGGAAATCTCTTCCCGGTCGCGTCTGCGCAGAGTGGCAGCGATGTTTTTAATCCGATGGATTTGTATATTCCGGCTGGTCTTTGGGGTGTTCCGGTGATTCCGGCGGTATCCGTCCATACAACGTCCTCCTTATACAAGAAAAAATCCTTTCCCTAGTATTTACCGGGAAAAGGATTTCATACTTGCCAAACGGCATTCTTTTATTTTTTTAATACGGCAATTACAGTCTGTATCATGATTTTCATATCCCGCAGCACCGAGATTTTTTCCAGATATTCCAGCCCCAGGCCCATCTTGACGGGCAGGATGTCTTCAACATAGATTTTCTCGGGATCCCCCCCGGCAGAAAGCATCTCGTCTTCTTTTCGGAACCGGATGCTCGCCTCTGCCGTCACCCCCGGGCGGACCAGCAAAGTAGCCATATACTCCGGCCGGTACTGCTGCACATATTTGCGCACTTCCGGGCGCGGGCCTACCAGGCTCATGCTGCCGTCCAGCACGTTCAGCAGCTGCGAAACCTCGTCCAGACGGCATTTGCGGATAAGCCTTCCCACCCTTGTGATCCGAGGGTCCTTCCCCATGGTGATAGCCGGCCCGATTTTATCGGCGTCGGTCACCATGGTGCGGAATTTGAAAATCTTAAAATCCTGGTCATATCGCCCAACCCGTACCTGGCGGTAAAATACCGGCCCTTTGGAATCGATCTTTATCGCGGCCGCCAGCAAAAGGAAAACCGGGCTGGCAGCAAGCAGCATCAAAGAAGAAGCGCCGATATCAAACAGCCGCTTCATTGTGAGGGAAGCCTTCCGTTTTTGCAGCTTTTCCCAATACTGCTTTACCGTATCGTTGCGCATACTCGCAGGAAGTTCGTCATATCTCAAGCGTAACCCTCCACCTTTCCTATCACAAAGTCGCTGTGTTCCCACTTTACCGTGGAATGGGAATTTTGTCAAGGGAGAAGGCGCAATCCATTCCTTTTTTGCCCCCTGTATGCTATAATCAACCTATGCGGGATTTCCCCCTTGCTTTTATTATGGAAGCTTCCTTGGCCGGTTATCCCCAGCTTATCCACAATTTTACTCAATCGGAGGGTCACAGCATGCCTTATTTAGGGATCGACTTGGGCGGCACCAATATTGCTGCCGGTATCATCGACGAAAAGATGCAAATTATCGGGAGAGGGAAAGAAAAAACCTCCCTCCCCTGTTCCCACGAGGAACTGTGTGTGCAGCTTGCAGCCGCAGCGCAGTCTGCCGTGGAAAACGCAGGGGTATCCTGGCAAGACGTACCCTTTGTCGGCGTGGGATGCCCCGGTTCCATTAACCCGCAAACCGGAACAGTTGCTTTCTCCCCCAACCTGTTCTGCCAGGATTTCCCGCTCCAGGCTATGTTGGAAGCCAAGCTGAAAAAACCTGTTTTTGTAGAAAACGACGCCAATGCCGCCGCACTGGGAGAATGGTATGCCGGGGCGCTTCAGGGAGCGGAACACGCCTTGGCCATCACACTGGGAACGGGGGTCGGCTGCGGGATTCTGATCCATGGCAAGCTGTACCGGGGCTCCAACTTTGCGGCCGGCGAAATGGGACACATGGTCATCCAAGCGGGAGGACGGCCGTGTCACTGCGGACGGAAAGGCTGCTGGGAACGGTACGCCTCGGCTACCGGGCTGAAACAAACCACACGGGAATTCCTGCTGCAAACTACCCCGGCCACTGCTCCCATCCTCTGGGATACAATCGAAGGGGATCCCAAGAACATCGGCGGCCGCACTGCGTTTGAAGCAATGCGGGCAGGCGATCCCGTCGGCAAGGCCATTGTGGAGCAATATCTGGAGCACCTGGGATGCGGGCTGGTCAACGCCATCAATATTTTTGAGCCCGATATCCTATGTATTGGCGGAGGGGTATCCCATGAAGGCGAAGTTCTTCTGCTCCCCCTGCAGGATTATATCCGCCGCGAACAATATCCGGCAGCCGGGAAAGAAACAACAGTCTGCCTGGCAAAGCTCGGCAACGACGCCGGCCTGATTGGCGCCGCCCTGTTGGGGAAACAAACCATGGTGTAAAATGCTATTTATGATATTTGCCTCCCTGGAGAATCTGAAATGCCCGGTATACCTGTTCACATACCATCACCCGCGCTAACTGGTGCGGGAAGGTCATATTCGACAGGGATACCTTCTTCCCCTTCCGTTTTACCCGATCGGATAACCCAAACGAACTGCCGATAATAAAACAAAGGGTGCTGCATCCCGCTACGGCCGCCTGCCCGATCTGTTCCGCCAGCTCCGGAGAAGACCATGCTGCCCCTTCGACGCACAAGGGGAAAAACAGGGATCGCTCGCCTGCGGCTGCCAGAATCTTTTCCCCTTCCTGCTCCAGGGCGGCGGCAATCTGTGCGGCGGACGGGTCAGCGGGCAAACGGGATTCCGGAAGTTCTACAATCGCAAACCGGCAGAACCCTTCCAGCCGTTTTTGGTATTCCTCACACGCTTCCCGCCAATACCGCTCTTTCAGTTTCCCTATGCATAAGATTTTTACTGTCAGCATATGTATCCCACTCTCTTACACTTCTATCGACCGGCCCTGTACATTTTCTTTTTATGCGGTCAGCAGTTGAAAATGCCGGTGCTCTTCCCAGCCCGCCATCTGTAAGGAACACAAGGCGGTTTGCCGTGCTACGTCCGGCGTATTGTTTTCCTCGCTCAGATGCGCCAGCAGGATTTGGCTTGTCCCCGTTTCCACCAGCTTCGGTAAACATCCTGCACAAGCTTCATTCGACAAATGTCCTTGTTCAGACAGGATCCGCCGCTTGAGCGGGTATGGATAAGACCCGTTTTGCAGCATCCCTACATCATGGTTGGATTCCAGAACCACCATCTTACAGCGTTCTAAATGGGCGGTTACCTCCGGGGTCACCATTCCCAAATCGGTGGCAAAACCAATTTGAGCGCCGTCCAAAGTATCAATCCGGTACCCTACGCTTTCCGCACTGTCATGACTGGTGGGGAACGGCTGGAACGACATCCCCGCAAAGTCCAGCCCTCCCCAGGGGATTTCCTCCGCCAAAAATTCCCCGGATAAGCATCCGTCCTGCTGGAGCTTCTGCAGAGTCCCCGCAGAAGCAAAAACAGGCAGATGGTATTTCGATGCCAAAACCCGCAGGCCCTGGATATGATCTGCATGCTCATGGGTAATAAAAATTCCTTTTACCGCCTCCATAGGGATCCGGCACCGTTCAAGCATCTTGCCAATCTGGCGCGCAGAGCGTCCCGCATCCAGGAGGATTCCCGATTCCCTTGAGCCGATATAGTAACTGTTTCCCCGGCTTCCGCTAAACAAGGGACAAACAATAGCCATACGATTCCCCTTCCAATTCAATATTCCGCCCGATAAATAGAGAAAAAGAGGAGATCTTCTCCCCTCTCTTTTTCCATTCCGATTCCCTTATCTGATTAAATAGCGCGCGGCGCCGGGCGGCCGGTATTATCCGGAACATGAACCCGCCGGATTTCTGCTCCCACTGCCAATAGCTTTTCCGTTACGCTCTCATAGCCCCGCTCTATATGCTGAATGTCTTCTACTTCCGTCGTTCCATGGGCGCACAAAGCCGCAATTACCATCGCTGCCCCCGCACGGAGATCCGTAGCTTTTATCGGGGCTGCATTCAGATGGTCCACCCCTTCTACCACTGCCAGCTTTCCATCCACCGAGAATTGCGCGCCCATCCGGCGCAGTTCCTCTACATACCGGAACCGGTTGTCCCACACGCTCTCATTAATAATGCTGGTGCCTTTGGCAATCGCCAGCAAAACCGCAATCTGCGGCTGCATATCCGTGGGGAAGCCCGGGTGCGGCATCGTCTTGACATTGCATTTATGCAGATCGCCATCCCGTTTTACGCGGATCGAATCGTCATATTCTTCCACTGTTACACCCATTTCAATCAGCTTTGCCGAAATCGATTCCAAATGCTTGGGGATCACATTCTGAATTAAGACATCGCCGCCCGCCGCAGCTACCGCAGCCATGTATGTGCCCGCTTCGATCTGATCCGGAATGATACAGTATTCCGTACCATGCAGATGTTCCACCCCAAAAATTTTGATGACATCGGTACCTGCGCCGCGAATATCCGCCCCCATGGAATTGAGGAAGTTTGCCAGATCCACAATGTGCGGCTCTTTGGCGGCATTCTCGATCACCGTCGTTCCTTTGGCTTTTACCGCCGCCAGCATAATATTCACCGTCGCCCCCACCGAGACTACGTCCATATAGATATTGTTTCCCTTGAGCTGCTCTGCCTTGACATCCACCATACCGCCATCCAGGCTGTATTTGGAACCCAGGGCGGCAAAGCCCTTGAGGTGCTGGTCAATGGGACGCACGCCAAAATCACAGCCGCCAGGCATCGAAACCACTGCCCGGGAAAACCGCCCCAACAATGCTCCAAGCAAATAATACGAACCACGAATATGCCTTGCCAGCTCATAAGAAGCCACAAATGTATGGATCGGGCGGGGATCGATTTCAATCGTGGATTTATTGATGGTGCGAATCTTCGCCCCCATATCCGCAATGATCCGGATCATTGCGGAAACATCCGTAATATCCGGTACATTTTCAATGCGGCAAACTTCATCACATAAAATAGCAGCAGGAATAATGGCAATGGCCGCGTTTTTCGCCCCACTGATCGCAATGTTGCCTACCAAACGCCGGCCACCCGTAATTACATACTTGTCCAAAGTGACACGCTCCAATCAATCTATATAACAAAACCCGTAACCGGATGTTGTAATAAAGTCTTTGTATAATATTAGAAACAATAGAAATAATTATGCAAAAATCAGGAATCCAATCTTTGGAAATTGCTGGTTGTCCAACCGAATTTCTTTTAAAATTGGAAAAAAGAAAATTTTTCTAAAAATGTTCACTAATTGATAATAATACACAACGCCGGAAAAGTCAAGGCACTGAGGCAAAAACTGTGGAAAACTTTTCATTTTCTTTAAAAAAACCCAAGTTTCTCCCAAAACAGAAAAAGCCCCTCGAACCAGAGGGGCTTTGAAATACTACACTCCATTTCCCAGATAAACCCATTGGTTTACGCGCTGGGAACCTCTACATATTCACGAGGATTTACCGCTGTGCCGTCCACATGAATTTCAAAATGCAGGTGCGCACCCGTAGAATCCCCTGTGCTTCCTACATAAGCGATCGGCTGTCCTTTAAATACTTTTTCCCCCGGATTCACAAGGATTTCACTGGTATGGGCATATAAAGTAGACATGCCGTTACCATGATCGATCTCTAAGTGATACCCATATCCATAATTGTCTTTTTTCACATATTTGACCGTGCCGGCATCCGCCGCAATAATCGTTTCCCCATACGAACTTCCGTTAGAAAGGTCTAATCCCGCATGGAACGTACCCCAACGGGAACCAAATTCACTCGATACAGTCAAAATAGAAGGCGTGGGCCACGTAAAGGTGCCGCTGGCCTCCCCGGGCGTGCTGCCATCCGGCGGGTTCAGGGTCCCCACAATTTGCATCTGCGTGACCGGCATAGAGACGACGTCCCTGGAAATTGCCTGCCGGCTTACTTCTTCGCCGTCCACATACGTTACCAGATCCGTACAAATCTGGGAGCCCTTCTGTCCGGCAAGCAATACGTTTTGATACGTGGTATATCGGCTATTGTCCGATAAGGAAAGGATTTCAAACGGGACTTCTTCCGTATAATTTTCCTTCTTGATGGATTGGACGTGGAGCAAGGGTTTCTGGTTGAAAAGTTTCAACACGATCCCTTCTTCCCATTGGGATAATTCCTGGATATCCGGATTGGTTTCCAGAATTGCTTCCGGTGTGGTTTGGAAAAGGTTCGCAATGGATTCAAGCGTATCCCCTTCCTGCACCAGATAACTCCATGGGATTTCTGTATTTTCCTGCGTCAAGGCCTGCATAAAATCCTCTAAATTATACAAACTGGAGGAAGCATATAATCCCGAACGGGTTTCCACGTTTTCGAGGAAATGGACGGTGGCCCCTTCTTCCTTATAGGTTTCCAGCAAGCTCTGCAGCGCGCCGGAAAGATTGTCCTGCTGCTTTACCGCCCCCAAGAACAGCCCATTGAGATACAGGCCTGTCCCTTCTTCTATCACACTGGCAGTTGCAACGGCCGTCCCGGTAGAAGGAAGCGCAGCCGGTACGGCAGCGGAACCGGTTGTCCCTTCCGGATTGGAAGCCCGTAAATTGATAGCTTGTCCCGCTGCAACGGAGCCTGCCTCCATGGCGCTGACCTGGGTGGAAATCCCAGCCGCTGTAAAAACAGAAGCCGCCAGCGCGATTACCAACACCTTTTTTCTAATCCGTTTTTTATTCCCCTGTGAGAAAGAAGAAACTGCTGTTTCTCGGTTATTCTTTTGATCAAATTGTCTAATGGGAGGTCATTCCTTTCACATATGCAACTTCTGTTACAATTTTGTAATTAACTCTTGGGTTATCATAGCATATACATTACAAAATTGCAACCTTTTTTAGCGTTTCCAAATGTAAAAGAAATATGAATCCTCTTTTTAAACAAAGTGTAACATTTTTAAAGGGTTTCTCCCTTATTCCTGGTATTGAAGCTGTTGTTCCGTCCAATTCCGGATAATTTTTTCATATTCGACGCATTCCTTTTTCGCCGTCTCCAAATCATGCGACATATAATTGCCGCATTCTACTTCCGAGACGCCCGGAATATCCCCGGTAAACTCTATTGCCTGCTTCACCATATCCTGAATCAATGCAATCGCATCCGTATGCTTCATCCCCCGCAGCAACAGATAAAACCCTGTGCAGCACCCCATGGGGCCAAAATAGATCACACGATCCTTCCATTGGGAGTTGCGGGCAAAGGTGGCAAATAAATGCTCAATGGTATGCATCGCCGGTACGGACAAAAACGGAGGGCAATTGGGATTTTTAAAGCGCAAATCATACGTCGCGATGTCCCCGTCCACTCTGGAGAGATAAATCCCCGGATCCAATTTCGTATGGTCTACACAAAAGCTTGCAATTTTTTCCATAAATACCACTTCCTTATTATACTTTCTGTTAATAATAAAACAGTTTTAACAATTTGGAGTTATCCCTCTCCGAAAAACAGAGAAAATTGTTCCGGCATTTTTTGTATACAGGATTCGTACAAATCAAAAAATGATTCCGTGCGTACCGGTCCGTCTTCCTCCGGCCACTGCCACTCCTGATTGGACACATTGGCGTAGTCATACTCCCCCGCTTCGCTGAGTCCCCGAAAATAACAGGAGCATACCGGGCCCTGTTGTTTTTTGCGTTCCCGGTTCTGTAATACCCAGGTTTTCAAGGTAGTCCGATCGGTCCATGCACCAAATGCTTTCCTGCAATCGGAAAATGCCTGTAAAATCAAGGCAGGGGAAACCGTTTTCCCCCACAAAGCCTCCGCTATCTCCCGATATGCCTGTGCCAAGACCGGCAAGGCTTCCGGCGGATTGGGCATCGCTTGTTTCAACGGGAACGACGTGGGCAAATCACCCTTTTCATACCGCAGCAGGATACTATCCAGCGACGATTCTATCTGGCAGCGCCACATGGACTCTTTTTGCCCGGGATGCTGCTGGGCGAGCATCTTTGCCCCATACCGGAGAAACGGCTCCATCGTGCGGGCAAAACAATCATGGCACAAAAATCCACTGACATAGGCCGTAAGCCAAGCCCGGTGGGAAGATTCCTTTTGTACCTGCCCCTTCCACACGGAAAACAGCTGTTCCGGGTCAAGGGCGCGGAAATCGTCCGCCCAAGCCCGCAGGGTTCCCTGCGGTGCTTTTTGCCAAGGAAGTATCCGGTGGCAGGCAAAGATATCCGCCCCCTGGCATCCCATTTGGAACACGTCTTCCCGGAAATCCCCTTGACAAAAGTGTTCCAGAAGCGGACGGTTTTGTTCCAGGACGCGCTGCCCATGAAGAAAATAACTGATAACCGCTGGCATGCCGCTCCCTCTCTTTCCTACAAAATCCGCCGTTTTCTTGGTTTTTATAGTATAGCACAGTTGGGAGAAAAATGCCAGGAATTTATGAAACTTTCCTATTCCAGCACGGCCTGCATATCCTCTGGCAAGGGAGATTCCCACTGCATCGGATGGCTGGTCACCGGATGGATGAACCGCACACGGGAACAATGCAGGGCATGGCGGCCGATCCGTTCCCGGCTTCCTCCATATAAATCGTCCCCCAAAAGCGGATGCCCCATATGGGAAAAATGCACCCGGATTTGATGGGTGCGCCCGGTCTCCAGCCGAATCTTGAGCAATGTAAACGCGGAGCAAACCGGGAACGCCTGCCAATGGGTGACCGCCTGCTGCGATGTGGGGCCATCCCCTACTTCCCGCAGAATACGGGAACCTTCTTTCCTCCGGATCGGCGCGCGGATGGTCCCTTCTCCTGTCAGAACCCCTTCGCACAATGCCGTGTATTCCTTCTCGATGGAAAAAGCCAGCCGGGATGCGGCGTAAGCGTGCTTGCCTACAACCAGCAGACCGGAAGTATTCCGATCCAGACGGTATAATGGATGAAACCCCGCTGTTTCCCCTTGCTGTTGATAGTGGAAAGCCACTGCATTGGCCAAGCTGTCACGGTCGTGGCCGGGGGTAGGATATACGGGCATAAAACTGGGCTTGTTCACTGCCAAAAGATCCTCGTCCTCCCACACAACCGCAAACGGCAGAGGCACCGGAAAAATCTCCACGGGAGACTCCGGCAGGCAAAGACAAATCTCATCCCCGGCACGGACCACTGCCGTGACAAATACCCGTTCCCCGTTTTGCAGGATGCCGTCTCCCCTCCACTTCAGCCGGGACAGCAGCGTATGGGATACCCCGTATGCTTCCTGCAAAACCTGTTTTACGGTTTTCCCATGCCAGGGTTCCGGCACGGGAAACCGGAGGATCCTTCCCGCCATACCTTTCCTTCCTTCCGTAAAAAAGCGGCAGCCAGTGCCGCCGCTTTGGTTCTGATTATTTTACTTCGACAGTCCATCCCATGGGATCGGGCAGTTTTCCCCATTGAATCCCGGTAAGCGTGTCGTAGAGCTTTTGGGAGATGGGACCGATTTTCCCGTCATGGATACACATGCGGCGATCTTCCCACTTAAGTTCCCCAATCGGCGAAATAACTGCGGCTGTCCCTGTACCAAACGCTTCTTTCAGCCGGCCGCTCTCCGAAGCGTCGGCAATTTCCTGAATGGAGATGGGCCGCTCCGATACCTTCATCCCCCAGGATTGCAGAAGCTCAATGGCCGACATCCGGGTAATCCCCGGCAGGATCGAGCCTTGCAGGGCAGGCGTTACCACTTCGTCATCCAGGACAAAAAAGACGTTCATGGTGCCCACTTCTTCAATATATTTGCGCTCTACGCCGTCCAGCCAAAGCACCTGTGTATAATTCTGCTTTTCCGCTTCGTCCTGCGCTTTCAGAGAGGCCGCGTAGTTGCCCGCCGCTTTGGTGTTCCCCATGCCGCCGCGTACGGCGCGCACATACTGATCTTCCACATAAATCCGTACGGGATTGAGTCCTTCAGGATAATATGCTCCCACAGGGCAGCACAGGATCATAAACAGAAAATGGTGACCCGGATGCACCCCCAGATGCGGATCCACCGCGATAATAAACGGACGGATATACAAGGAAGCGCCGTCAATATGCGGGATCCAGTCCTTTTCAACAGAAACCAGCTTTTCCACCGCCTGCACGGCAAAGGCTTCGTCCACCGGCGGAATGCACAGCCGATCGTTGGAGGCATTCAGGCGGGCCATATTTTTCTCCGGACGGAAAAGCAAAATCCGGTCGTCCTGCGTACGATAGGCTTTCATCCCTTCAAATACGGCCTGTCCGTAATGGAAACACATCGCCGCCGGGGAAAGGGGGATATCCCCATAGGGGACAATCCGGGGATCGTGCCAGCCCTGCCCTTTATCGTAATTCATCACAAACATATGGTCGGTAAAAATCGAACCAAACCCCAGCTTGGTTTCATCCTGCGGCTTGGCCTTGGGATGTTTTGTCAATTCCAATTTAATTTCCTGCATGGGACACACTTCCTTCTTCATATTTGCCCTTTTATTGTAGCACTAAGCCATATAAATTGCAAGATCCCCCTGGGCAAATTTCATTTACGGCAAGTTCCGCAGCCCTTTGGGATACCGGTTTTTCAGCCTTCCCTGCACCGCTTTCCCAAACCCTACCATAACGCCGTCCGCCGCTACCCCCACATATCCCCGGTACGACGGCGGGATATCGATTTCCTCCCCCCGCAAATACGCCTCGATTTCCGGGGAGCCGGAAGGCAGATCCCACACTTGCCGCAGGGATTCCGGCCGCGCGGCGGAAAAGAGATGATGCGCTGGTTCTACCCGTGCGGGCTTGCCTTCCCCCAAAAGGATCCCCGCGCGCAAAACGCCGAGCCCTTGCAGGGAAGGCAAGCCTTCCGGCAGCAAAACAAAGGCGTCCCCTACCTGCTGGATTTCTGCCGTCGGCTCCCGCTTAAAAATTTCCGCAGCCATGGCCCGCGCCAAAGATTCCATCTGCGCGTCTTTCCTTTGCCGGGATGGAACGTGCATGGGCGGGGACGCTTCGTTTGGAGCGGTACGCCGCAGTTTGGCCACAAAATGCCCTTCCCCGCCGTCCATGGGGAAAATCCGGCGGGTTTGCGGCAACCGTCCCGGACGGCCAAAATCCACCGCGCAGTCTTCCAGACAGTAGGCAGGATGGCGCTCCAGAAACTGCGAAACCGTTTCCTCGTTTTCCTCCGGGGAAAACGTACAGGTGGAATACACCAGCACGCCCCCCTCCCGCACCGCTTGCGCCGCACTGTCTAAAATGACCGCCTGCCGGGCCGCACAGGCCTGCACATGCTCCACGCTCCAATCGTTCCGTGCCTGTTCCTCTTTGCGGAACATCCCTTCCCCAGAACAGGGCGCGTCTACCAGCACTTTATCGAAATATCCCGCCAGGCCGGAACACAGCGTCTCCGGATGGCACGACGACACTACGCCGTTTGCCACGCCCATCCGCTCAATATTCGAAAGCAGGATACCCGCCCGCTTTTTTACCACTTCATTGCTCCAGATCACGCCTTTCCCACCGAGCAAAGCGGCGATCTGCGTCGATTTTCCTCCCGGCGCCGCACATAAATCCAATACCCGTTCCCCCGGCTGGGGATCCAGAACCGTTACCGCAGACGAGGCGGAGGGTTCCTGCAAATAAAATGCCCCCGCGTGATGCAGCGCCAACCGTCCTACCCGCTTTTCCCCGGAAGAAAAATAGAAACCAAGCGGCGAAAACGGCGAGGGCTGCACAGGGAAAGGCAAACGATCCCATAAGGGTTCTCCAGGCGCTTTCAGCGGGTTCCAGCGCAGGCCGCGGAAATACGGCTGCTCCAAACAGGACAGAAATTCCGGGAATTCTTCCTTTAACAACGCCTGCATCCGGGAGAGAAATTCCTTGGGCCAGGCAGCAAGTTGGACACTGCAAGACAAAATAGCCATCCCTTTCCATATAATTTTTTCAAAAGATTGGAAAATCTGTGTATAAACCCTTCCCCACACAGCCATACTAGGGATGAAGGGGGTGAGAGACCATGGAAAAAAACCATAACTACGCAAATAATTATGGCAGCCAAAACAACCAATCTCAGAACAAAAACTCTTCCAATCAAACCAACCAAACAAACTCCAACGGCAGCAACAAGACAAGCACAAACGGCAGCAACAAAACCAATTCCAACAGCAACAACTGCAAATAATCCTGGCTAACCAGGCAGCAGGCGGATTTGTAACAGGAAACTGCAAATCCGCCTGCTGCTTTTTTTACGAATGGGGGTGGGAAGAGGTCTTTTTCCTTCGCAGCCATTGCAGCAGGGTTTTCTCTTTGGGCGGTTCCCCCTGGAACCCTTCTCCGCTGATCTGCCCGGCGTCACCGATAATTACAAACGCATTCTTGTCGATCTCCCGGATCAGCCGCAATACCCGATACACCTCATATTTGCGCACAGCGCAAAACAGCATTTCCCTGTGCTGTCCGCTATACGCCCCGCGGGTATCCCAGATGGTAATGCCGCGGCTGACCGATTCCAGAATTTCCGCCGCGATCTCCTTGCTGTGATCGGAAATGATAAACAGGGTCTTCCCCGTCCCCGCATCCATCCCATACAGGATGGTATCAATCACCTTTGTCGCTACGAAAATCACAATGACAGCATATAGCCCGCTTTCTATACTCCTGTACACAAACGCGGAAACCGTCACCACCGCCATATCAATCCCCAGCATGAATTTGCCCATCGAAACATGCGGCTTGCGCAGCTGGAGCAGACGGGCCGTCAGATCGGTGCCGCCGGTCGTGCCGCCGCGCAATAAAATCAAAGCCAGTCCTATCCCTTCCAATACCCCGGCAAAAATCGCAGCCAGCATCCTGTCCCCCTGGTAAGCCGGCAGGAATAACGCCGACACATCGATCACCACAGAGGAAACCACAATTGCCAGCAGGGTTTTCATGACTACCGAAATCCCAATCTTGCAGCTGGCCCAGATTAAAATGGGGATATTCAAAATCAGCGCTACCGTTCCAATGGGAGTAGCAAATAACGCATTGAGAATCGTGGAAACGCCAGTCAGCCCTCCTGGGGCAATTTGGTTGGGCGCGGCAAACACAGAAACCGAAATCGCATAAAGGCAACTGCCTACAAGAAAACAGCCAAAATCCACAGCAACCCGCACCCCGGTTTTTTTACTGGTAAAAAAGGACACAATATTTCCCCCTAATCCTTTCGGTTTTTCGATAACATTCTCTATTATTGTGCGAAAAATCGGCGGGTTTACCCTTGCGGATTGGCTGGATCTTCTGCACAAATAATGGAAAATAAATATTCCAGCCGGGATTGCTCTCCTTGCAGGTATAAGTATCCAAATAACGCTTCCAGTCCGGTGGCGGCATGGTAATCGGCCGGGGAAGCGTTTTTGGGGATATGCCCCACATTCGCGTTGCGTCCCCGTTTATATACTGCCTCCTCTTCCTCCGTGAGGACAGGACGCAGGATTTCGACAAACCGGGCTTGTGCGCGGCAGCAGACCTGCTCTACCGATCGCTGGTGGAGCCGTTTGACCGGACAGTTGCCTTGGCGGACCAGCCGTTCCCGCACCATCAGTTCAAATATCCCGTCGCCAATAAATGCCAGCGCCAAAGGGCTGAGCAGTTTCGGATTGTCGTGTTCATGCAACAAGCCTTCCAGGAAAATCTCCCCTTTATTCTACAAAATCAAATTCCAAATCGTACATGCTTACGGTATCCCCTTCCTGCACGCCGGCCTGCCGCAGGGCATCGATAACTCCTGTCTGGATTAAAACGCGCTGAAAATACTGTAAGGATTCATAATCGTCAAAATTTACCGATCGGATTACCGTAAGCAGCCATTCCCCTTCTACTACATAGAGGTTTCCATCCACGCGGGTCACGCTGACTTCCCGGCGGCCCAGATCTTCCGGCGCCTGTACCGGCAGGGGTTCCGGTTCAAACTGCCGGATCGGCGGAAGCTGGCTGAGCATTTCCGTAATGCGATCCAGCAAAGGATCCACCTGATACCGGATTGCCGCCATGATCGGGAAAAAGGCATAGCCCTGCCCCTCCACATAGGCTTGAAACTCAGCAATCTGTTCCTCCGTAGCCAAATCGCACTTATTCCCCGCCACCACCATGGGCCGCGATGCCAGCTCTTCGTCAAACCGCTTGAGTTCCCGGTTGATAATCTGGAAATCTTCCTTTGGATCGCGCCCTTCACTGCCCGATACATCCACCACATGCACCAGCATCCGGCATCGTTCCACATGGCGCAGAAATTGATGTCCCAGCCCAACGCCGTCGCCGGCGCCTTCAATCAGGCCGGGGATGTCCGCCATGACGAAAGACTGGCCTTCTTCCCGGCGGACAACCCCCAGTACCGGAGTCAAAGTGGTAAAATGATAGTTGGCAATGTTCGGCTTGGCTTCACTCACGACCGAGATCAACGTCGATTTCCCTACATTGGGGTACCCAACCAGGCCCACATCGGCGAGCAGCTTGAGTTCGAGCTGCACCTCCCGCCCTTCCCCGGGCATCCCCGGCTTGGCAAACCGGGGAACCTGCCGGGTAGGCGTAGCAAAATGCGCGTTCCCCCATCCACCTTTCCCGCCTTTGAGCAGGGTCTGCGGCTCCAATGTGGAAATATCGGCGAGCAGCTGTCCCGTCTCTGCGTCCTTGATCAACGTCCCCAGCGGAACCCGTATCGTCAGGTTTTCCCCGCTTTTTCCAAAACAGCGGTTGCCCCGGCCATTGCCGCCGTTTGCCGCCGTATACTTGCGCTTATAACGGAAATCCGCCAGGGTGGACAAATGGGGATCCGCTTGGAATACAATATCCCCGCCGCGGCCGCCATCCCCCCCGTCGGGACCGCCGGCAGCCACATATTTTTCCCGATGGAAGGATACAGCGCCATCCCCGCCGTTACCCGCTTTGATCGTAATTTTCGCCACGTCAATAAACATGGTCTCCCTCCCTCCTCACAAAAAAATCCTGGGACAAAGGCCCCAGGATTTCCACCAAACTGTATGCAAACGGCAACCGCTTACTGTGCGGCATATACGCTGACCTTCTTGCGGTCGCGCCCCATCCGTTCAAATTTCACTTTGCCATCAACCAAAGCAAACAGGGTATCGTCAGAACCAATCCCTACATTATTGCCGGGGTGGATATGGGTACCGCGCTGCTTTACCAGGATATTCCCGGCGAGGACAAACTGTCCGTCTGCACGCTTTACTCCCAATCGTTTGGATTCGGAATCCCGTCCGTTTTTGGTAGAGCCCATCCCTTTTTTGTGGGCAAATAACTGAATATTGATCTTAAGCATTTGACTTACACCTCCAAATAAACTCTCTAAACTGCCGATTCGCACACCTTCAACTGCCTGGGATACTGCTTTTGCAG
Source organism: uncultured Clostridia bacterium (assembly GCA_904397205.1). Lineage (GTDB taxonomy): Bacteria > Bacillota > Clostridia > Oscillospirales > Acutalibacteraceae > UMGS1071. The sequence goes on along the minus strand of CAJFOO010000005.1, from coordinate 618 downwards.
TTCCCGCAAATGAAGCTGCAGGCCAAGCAGGGCACTGCGGCAACGAGGGATGTCGGTCTGCGCAATTTGCAAAGACAGCTTCCCGTCTTGTTCCACAACAATATCGGCCGCCACCTGAAGGATATCCGTAATGGTATTGGCCGTCAGATACACTGCCGAAGAAACCGCCGCGCAGAGGATATCCTGCCCGGCGTCTGCCAGGCCCGCATGTCCTTCCACACAAAACCCGGTTATCTCTTTGCCGGGATTGGCAAGGAAAAACTGCGCCCGGATCATTCTACATTAATGGCAGAAATCTCCACTTTGGTATACGGCTGACGGTGACCCATTTTCCGCTTGCAGCCTTTTTTCGGCTTGTAAGTAAACACCGTAATCTTTTTGCCTTTTCCATTCTTCACAACCTTGCCGGTCACGGTAGCGCCCTTCACATAGGGAGTACCGACTTTGAAGCTTTTGGGGCCGGTCATGGCAACGACAGGGAAAGAAACTTCCTCGTCTTCCTGTGCTGCAAGCTTTTCGATGTAGATCACATCGCCGGGCTGTACCTTGTACTGCTTGCCGCCGGTTTCAATTACTGCAAACATGAAAAAATCCTACCTTTTTCATAATCTCGCTAGG
>CAJFOO010000004.1 GCA_904397205.1 uncultured Clostridia bacterium | reverse complement strand
TATGTTCCCTTCGCCAAGTTTTTGTACCACTGCCAGTTAAGTACATGGTGCAGGAGAAACAATACAAACATCGCCGCGCCCATCCACTCGTGCGCGATTTCCCCGATGAGCATATAAGCCATCTGGCAGAGCAGCAGGACTGTCATGCCGAGATCTATACTCATTTTCAGCATCATTTTGGGTTTGATAACAAACCACCCTTCCTTACAAACACAAAAATCCTGATTGTCTTATACAATTCAGTATAGCACAATTCCCGTTTTCTGTCTAATTCCTATCGAAAAAATTGGCTATCTGTATCCCAAGCCGCTTCTCAGATTTATACATATCCTGTCTCCGCGAAGCCAGCCCAGGATATCGTTCTGCGACGAGGCGGCATCTTCTTCATATGCGTCAAAGACATTGGAGGTGCATGCAGCAAACGAAAAAGGCAAAGCAAATGCCGGCAAGAGTGCAGTTGTTTTTTCAACCTTTATCCCTTCTTTCCAAGTGTTCCGTTGGATTCTACTGTATGACTACGCATTGATTTCCTCTGGAGGCAAATACTTCTTCAAACGCCTGCCGGTCATATTCTATCAGGCCGGAAAGCGGATCGGCCAGTATAACGGTTTCTTCTGTGTATCCAATCAGCACAGCGCCATGGAAATCGTTACCCACACCACTACAGGGGTATCTTCACGAACAAATTGGTATACTTCTTCCAAAGAAGCGCCAGTTTGATCCACTGCCCGAAGGGAGCTTCCCTGATCGGCAAGATATGCATTTGCGGCCGTCACAATCGCTTCTGTCCCACAGATATACCCCAGAAGGGTAGTGGGATCTCCCACAAAGTACCGGTTCAAATCCGGTCCATATAACCGTCCGTCATCGCCATAATAGAGGTTTGCCGCGGCCGTCGGCAGATATTCCGTGGCCATTTCCACTTTGTCGGCAGAAAAACCGTAATAACGCAGTGCCATCGTCATAGCGGTGATTTCACATCCGGTAGGGAGTTCCGGCAGTTGCAGGATAGTTTCAAACTCTTCCAGCACATATGACGGGACGGTTTCAGAAGATGGGAGGGTATCCTTTTCTGACATCTGTCTCTCGGATAACAGCGTTGGTTCCGCCTTGGCTTTTTCCAGAAAAACCAGGGAAGGGGAATCCGGGATTTCTTTTTCTGTTTCTGGCAGGAAAGTAAGCCCAACCAAAAGGAAAATTCCGGCTGTCAAAACAAAAGATAACAGTCCTATGGAGCGCCGCCGTATTCGCATATGGATTCCCCCTTTTTTATTACACAAACACACCGTTTCAAATCAGAGGAGATACGGCCCCCCGGTTATGTGTTCCGTATCCCGCCTGCTTTTTTGTTATTGCTGAATCACAAGTTTCAGCATTGGATTAATCATAAATACGGCATCGTGCAGCCGGATTTTGGATGGACGCACAGCATGGTAGGCAGCCATTCATGGCGCCATCCGGTCTTTCCTTGTCTTCCGCGGTACGGTTTCTTTATTCGATATAGCCCAGTCCGCGGAGCCATTCATGGATCTGATTCTGTGCGTCTGCAGCACTCGATCCGCTGATCGACAGGCCTTCCTGAATGGTGGCGCCGGATTCCAAGCTTTCGATGGTGCGAATGGCACCGGAAAACCCACTGCCGCCGGAGGTGACAAAGGGGACAATGGTTTTGCCCGAAAGATCGGCTTCCTCCAGAAAGCTGTACACGGCCATGGGCATGTCCGCCCACCAGTTAGGAAAACCCAGGAAAATGACATCATAGCTTTCGAGATTTTCCACATGCGTGGCAAGCTGCGGCCGCGCGTTGGCATTGCGCTCTTCCTGCCCTTGATCAAGGGTTGCGTTATAGGAATCGGGATATTTCTCCACGGTTTGGATCGAGAATGTATCCGCACCGGTAGCTGCCGCAATCATGGCAGCCACCACACCGGTATTTCCAGTTGTTTCGCCGTTCCAGGATTGGATACTGGCGGTTGTCGATGCATCCACTCCGTCGGGCAGATCGGCATTTTCGGCATAGCTGAAATACGCTACCAGTAAATTGGCGCCGGGTTCCTCCGCAACTGCCTGCGCAGAAGAAGGTGTCTCAGAAGCCGCAGGGGATTGCGGCGGTTGGGAAGAGGATGCTTCCGGCTGCAATACCTGGGAGCTGCTCCCAGAGGATGCTGCCTGTGAACCGTCGGTCTGTCCGTTGCTGCTGCAAGCGGTTAGTGAAACCGCCAATAAACCGATCCATATCATGGCCATCCATTTTTTCATTGTCCTTTACCTCCATTTTCATTCTTTAGATATTCTGCCGGCACAAAAGGAAATTGTACGCACAGCCAGGCAGATTGCCGGGCACAGCCAGGCGGTTTCCCTTTGATGGAGAGCCTGTCTTATTTACGCTGATTTTTAATTTTATAGATGAGATAATCCAGTTGATCCAGTGATTGCTGTTTTTTATGAATTTGATCAAGCAGTTGATACCGGTATTTACGCAGCATCCGAACCTGTTCTGTATGGGTGCTGGTTCCTTTTTTCCGCAGGGTTACAAACTGCTTGAGTGCATCCGGATCCATCCCCGCCTTCTCCAGGAAGTGGAACTGGACAACCCTTTGCAGCTCGGTTTCTGAATAGTCTATCGTTCCGTCTTCCATTTTGTTTCCCTTCAACAGCCCGTTTTCCGCATACCATTGCAACATTTCCATGGGGAAAGAAAACCGTCTGCCTGCCTCCTGCAATGTCATTGTGATCCTCCATTTTCACAAAAAAATAATGTAAGCGCAGTGGAGGAAGATGCTTTTCCTTCTGCACTTACATTATAAATCGAACGATGTTCCATGTCTAATACTTATTCTTTATACAGTTTCATATTTTTTAGGCATGGATTCTCAGGGCTTTTCGTCTGCAAAGAGTCCCTGGCATAATCAATAAATTTGGAAACCGCCAGGCTAAAGGGCTGCTGCCGTTTCCAAGCTAACACACTGGTAGCCGTTAACTCCGGAGACAAGGGGCGATACGTCAATTTTTCTTTATCCCAAAAGGAAATAGAGCCCCGGATGAGAATGGAATATGCCAATTGGTTGTGGACCATGATACAACTGTTGGACGGCAGATTGGATGTAAATAGGACCTGTAATTTGTCAAATCCCTCTCCAAACCAGTTCGCCAGCTCATTGCGGACATTCCGCCTGTGGGGGAGAATCAGAGGGAGGCCTTTCAAATCCTTGGGGGTAACCGATTCCAGCTTTGCTAAGGGAGCGGCCGGGTGCATCGCGACTACCCATTGTTCCCGCTGGTTCAGGCGGATGTACTCGTATTTGTCTATGTTAACCGGTTCCAGCAATAAGCCCACATCGGTCAGTCCCCGGTCCATGCGATCTTTTACATGGTCGGCAGTAGCGGTGTAGAGATCGAATGAAACGGCAGGATACCGCTCACGAAAAGAACGGAATAATGCCGGCAGCATCTGTACCGCGGCCAGATCGCCGCAGCCGATGGATACCGTTCCTTCGACCATTTCTTCCTGTTCGATAAGTTCCCTTTCCGTTTTATCAACCAGTTCCAGGATTTCTTCCGCGCGGCGGCGCAGTAAAAGCCCTTCATTTGTAAGGAGGATCTTCCGCGTCCCCCGGTCAAAAAGCTTAACGCCGATTTCTTCCTCCATCTGTGCCAGCTGACGGCTGAGGGTGGGTTGTGTAATATGCAGTACGTCCGCTGCCCGGGTGATGCTTTCCTCCCGGACCACCGTCAAAAAATATCGTAAAACTCGCAGTTCCATAAGAATCCCAACTCCCATCATACCGTAATTTTAGCTTATTGCTGTGGAAAAGGCAATAAAAAATTGCTGAACGGGACAGACGATTCATAGGGCATGGTTCTTTTACTGTTCGTGCAGCATACAGAAAATGGAATTGCAAATAACTTTGTTTTTATAGAATCTTATTGGTTTTCTCTATGTCATTCCAGCATTTTGTATGCAGTATACAACGTATTGTCTAGATGCCGGGAATGTGATATAATATCCAAAGATTGGAATAAAGCGGGATGCACGTCTTCATTTACTGCCTGGTCCGAGGGGGGCCGTAGGTACGATCGGTTTACCACTAAAAGGAGGATGACAAGAGTGGAGCTGGATTTTATAGAAATTTTGAAGGTGATATTCCTCGGGATCGTGGAGGGGATTACCGAATGGCTGCCGATCAGCAGCACCGGGCATATGCTCCTGGTAGATGAGTTTATTTCTCTGAACATGAGCGACGCATTCAAGGAAATGTTTTTTGTAGTTATCCAACTGGGAGCTATCCTCGCCGTGGTTGTCATGTTTTGGAAAAAAATGTTTCCGTTTCAATTCCGGGATAAAACACAGCCTACTGTCAAGAAAGATACGCTTTCCCTTTGGCTGAAGGTCATTTTCGCCTGTATTCCCGGCGCGGTTGTTACCCTGCTGTTTGATAATTATATCGAAGCCCACCTGCATACCCCCTTTGTCATAGCGGCTGCCTTAATTGTATATGGTATCGCGTTTATTTTGGTGGAAGCATGGAACAAGCGGCGCAAACCGAGGATTCAAAAGGTAGAAGACATCAATTATTGGGCGGCGCTGGCGATTGGGATGTTTCAGGTGCTTTCCATTATTCCGGGCACTTCGCGTTCCGGCGCTACCATCGTCGGCGCGCTGCTGATTGGGGTATCCCGGGTTGCCGCAGCAGAATTTACGTTTTTCCTGGCCGTCCCCGTTATGTTTGGATTAAGCGCCATTAAGATTATAGGATTTGGTTTTTCATTCACGGGTACGGAGCTTCTCGTTTTGGGAATTGGCATGGCTGTAGCATTTATCGTATCGATTCTGGTGATTAAGTTTCTTATGGGCTTTATTAAAAAGCATGATTTCCAAATTTTTGGCTGGTACCGCATTGCATTGGGGATTGCGGTTATCCTGGTGTTCTCGTTCGTCCGGTGATAAGGGTATGCAGAGATAAAAGAAGGGAGAGGGAAACATGGAATTACGCTTGCTGCAATACTTCTTAGCCATAACAAGAGAACAGAGTATTTCTGCAGCAGCGGAATCGCTGCATATTTCCCAGCCGACCCTTTCCACCCAGCTCAAGAAGATGGAAGAAGAACTGGGAAAACAGCTTCTGATTCGGGGAAGCAGGGGAGCCCGGAAAGTTATCTTGACGGAAGAAGGCATGATTTTGCGCCGGCGGGCGGAAGAAATCTTGAACCTGGTACAAAAAACGGAAAAGGAAATTACGCTTTCGGATGAAACCATAGTCGGTGATGTATATATTGGCTCTGGAGAAACGGAAATTGTCCGTCTGGTCGCGAAAGCGGCACAGTCTCTGCAGGAAAAATATCCCGATATCCGCTACCATATTTCCAGCGGCAACGCAGCTTTCGTGATGGAGCAGTTGGAAAAGGGGATGATTGATTTTGGGATTTTGTATGACCTTGTCGATCAGGAAAGATACGGCGCAGTCCAAATTCCCATGGCAGATACATGGGGGGTATTGATGCGGAAAGACTCTGCGTTGGCAGAGAAAGAATCGGTGTCTCCCGAAGATTTGTGGGATAAGCCGCTGATCCTTTCCGAGCAGGAAAATCAAAGCAAAGAACTGGCTGCCTGGCTTCGGAAAGATATATCAAAGCTGCGGGTAGTAGCGACGTATAACCTTCTTTTTAATGGTTCTCTGTTGGTCGACGAGGGGATGGGATATGCGATTTGTTTGGACAAACTGATCAATACCACGGGGGACAGCCGTCTGTGTTTCCGGCCTCTCAGCCCGAAATTGGAGGCAACCGCCTATCTGGTATGGAAAAAATATCCGGTATTCTCTAAAGCGGCAGAAAAGTTCATACAAAAACTGCGGGAGTTCCTTATATAGCTGAAGGATACTGGGTGCTTATTAAAAAAAGAAGTTTTCTTAAAAAGAAAACTTCTTTTTTGGTGCGAAAGAGAGGGGGGATTTCCCGTGTACACTTTCTTTTGGGTAAGTACAGAACCGGGCCGTTAGTATCGTACTTTTAAGTGCGTACTTGTTTTTTCTTTTATTCTTGCTAAAATGGAAACAGAAAAGCAAAAACTGCCGCATCAGAAAGATGCTGTGGTTAAAAAGGAGCGAGAGAAGATGAGTAAAAAGATAGTGGTTCTGACGGGAAGTCCTCGGAAAAACGGCAATAGCTTTGCCATGACGGATGCGTTTATTCAAGCGGCACAGGCGAAAGGGCATACCGTCATACGGTTTGACGCCGCCATGCGGAATGTGGGAGGCTGTCATGCCTGCGAAACCTGTTTCAAGACGGGGAAAGCCTGTTCCTTCGACGACGATTTCAATACGGTTGCCCCAGCGATCCTGGAAGCCGACACGGTGGTTTTTACCATCCCGGTGTACTGGTACTCCATCCCGGCACAAATCAAAGGGGTAATTGATAAGATGTTTTCCTTTTGTGTGGCAGGCAAGGATCTTTCCGGGAAAGAATGTATCCTGCTTGCCTGCTGCGAGGAAAACGATATGTCGGTACTGGATGGAGTGCGTATTCCCATAGAGCGTACTGCTGCGCTGTTAAAATGGAAAATGGCTGGGGAAATCCTGATTCCCGGCGTGTTTGGCGCGGGGGAGATTGAAAAAACCGACGGGTGCCGGAAGGCAGCCGAACTGGCTGGCAAACTCTAAGGGCATCCCTTCCGTTGATCAGGAGATGTTATAAAGGCCGGAAAAATTCCGGTCTTTTCCTATGAAAGGATGCCTGTTAAAAGAAACGGATTTGCTCTGCTGGCAGTTCCTGTGGCTTTCCCGTCGTTTCCTTTACAATATTGTCCGGCAAATCCTCCAGGAATGGGGAGAGGACAGGACTGGCGGAGAGGATTAATTCCTCCTGTGCCCGGGTCATCCCTACATATAAGAGACGGCGCTCCTCTTCGATGTCCGCCGGATTGGTTTGGGATTCCAGAGGAAGGATACCGGCTTGTATCCCTGCTGCAAATACTACCGGGAATTCCAGGCCTTTGGCAGCATGGAAGGTCATGAGCCGCACCGCACCGGACTTCCATCCTTTACCGGCTGCCCGCTGGAAATCCGCTTCCTGTCCGAGTATACAGGTATTCCATAGTTCTTGGAAATTGGAGTAGAAAACCGCGGTATTTCTTAAACGTTCCAAGGCGGGTGAACTGCCATAGGTATCTTCCCAACGCTTTACCAGTTTCCAGGGTTTTTCTTTTTCTATCCAATCCATCCATTCCTGTCCTCGCGCTAGCCAGGCTTCCAAGTGCCCATACCCTTGGGCAGCTTCCCGCAGCCGCGGCAGATCGAAGGTTTTCAGATCCTGACAGGCCTGCTGCGCTTTTTGGATCAGATCGGCAGGACAGTCCCACAGCAGACGCAGGGCAGTTTCCAAAGCGATGCGGTCTTCCGGGACTTGAAGAGAACGGAAAAAGGATAGAACACCGCGTACCTGCGGGGTATCCCAAAAATCTTCCCGGCCAATGACAATACAAGGGATATCCTCACGCTGCAAAGCAATTTCTATCCGATCCAGCTGGCGATGCGTACGGCAAATCACCGCAATATCGGAGAAAGCAAAGGGGGTTCGATCGGGATCCAGGGCCTGGGTTTCGAGCATATCCACCCCGCCTGTCATACGGGCGATTTCTTTGGCTAGAAAGACGGCTTCCGAAAAAGGGGTTTCCGCCTGTATCAGCCGCACCGCTGCACCGCTATGGCGGTGGGGGGAAAGAAGCCGGGGACCGCCGGGATTTTTGTTGATGACGGAACCGGCAGCCTGTAGGATCTCCGCGGTAGACCGGTAATTTTCTGTCAATCGGATTTCCTGCATACCGGGAAAGTCTTCTGCCAGCCGCTGAAAGCATCGGCTGCTTGCCCCGCGGAAGCCATAAATGGACTGATCCGGATCGCCGATTACAAAAAGACTGTTTCCCTCCCGGCTCCAGGTACGGATGAGATCGTATTGTGTATCGTTGATATCCTGAAATTCATCGACCAGAAGATGGGAAAACGCCCTATGTCCCCGGATATCGATTCGGAGCGCTTCTGTCAGCAGATCGTCAAAATCCAGTACGCCCAGTTCTTGCAGACGGGAACAATAGGCGGTATAAAGCGATTCTTCTATACCGGCAGATGGGAATGAGGCTCCATTTTTCACACGGGATACGGCTTGCAGGAAGGATTTCCCTTCCATTTTCTTTTTGTGGGACCCGAGTATTTCCAACGCGATGGCCAAAGCTTCTCCTGGGCTGATAAGCCGGACGTTTTTTAGCAGACCGAGGCAAAGGCCATGAAAGGTGCCAATCGTCATGCGGTTTACCACACGCTTTCCCAACGGTATTTCCAGCCTTCGGCGCATTTCTGCTGCGGCCTGGTTTGTGAACGTTACAGCCGTAATTTCGTCGGGTTTGACCCCTTGTTCTTTGACCAGATAGGCAATGCGGGCCGCTAAAGTTTTCGTTTTCCCTGTCCCCGGTCCAGCCACGACAGCCAGAGTTCCTAGTGGGGCGCAAACGGCTTCCTGTTGCTTGGGGTTGAGGGTTTCCTCCGGATGGAATCTGTGTGGGGATTGAGGAAGTACAGGCAACATTTTCTTTTCCTGCTGAGGTTTTTTTGGTTCCTTTGGCGCTCCGGTGCCGAACAGGGAAATTTGACCGCTGAGCTGTTCGATTTCCGCTGGGGCAAGAAGGCCAATCGTGCCGTATTCTCCGTCAAATCCGGCCTTCCGCTCTACCTGTCCGGCACGCAGGCGGCGGATCCCTTCGGCGATACAGGGGCCTGCTATTTGTTCGATTTCTGCTATGGGTATTTCACGCAGGATAGAAAACTCTGCCCCCAAAGTACGCAGCATCGTTTCGTACCGATCCGTGGTTTTCTTGCTTGCCAGGGAATACCCGGTAGAAGCGGCGATGACCTCCGGCAAAGGAGCCAGGCTTTCAAACGGCTTGGCATTCGGGGGACGAAATCCTGCGGGGCGGTCGGCTAATTGTTCTACCCGGTGCTCTACGCCAATGGTCAGTTTTTTTCCGCACACCGGGCAAAGACCGCCATATTTTGCTGTTTCGGAAGGGGTTAGACAGATCCCGCAGCGGCGATGCCCATCCAGATGGTATTTTCCTTCTTCCGGGAAAAACTCGATAGTCCCCAAGAAGCCTTCCCCGGTTCGGATCGCTTGTATCAGTTCGGGATAAGAAAGCCCGGTATCCAGCAGATTGGCTTCCCGTCCCAGCTTTGCCGGGGAATGTGCGTCGGAGTGCGAAACGAGGGTCAGATTGTCCAAGGCGGAAAGCCGCCAGTTCATGGGAGGATCCGAAGAAAGGCCGGTTTCCACTGCGTGGATATGGGATGTCAAATCGCCAAAGCATGCTTCTATGGTATCAAAACCGGAAAATGCGCCGAACAGGGAAAAATGCGGCGTCCAGATATGGGCAGGGATCAACTCCGCGTCCGGGCAGGTTTCCAGTGTCAGTTCCAAAAGATCCCGGCTGTCCAGCCCCAGGATAGGACGGCCGTCAGCGCGGATGTTGCCGATGGCCTCCAGTTTGGCAGAAAGCTCGTCCGCCGCTTCGAGACTGGGAAGAAGGATCACGTTGTGAACTTTTCGGGTTTTCCCGTCCCGTTTATAAATCGAACTGATCTCCCCGGTGACCACAAAGTGAGGGGAGGAGCCAGGAATATCGCAGGGAAGACGCAGATCTTCCCGCAAAACATATACCCCTTCTCCTGCAGGAACGAGTTGTTCTTTGAGCTCGGCCCGCCAGGTAGGATGAGTAAAGTCTCCGGTGCCTAACAACTGGATTCCTTTGCGGCGTGCCCACCAATCCAGATGCGGGGCATCGCAGTCTTTGCTGGTAGCACGGGAAAAACGGGAGTGGATATGGAGATCGGCGAGATACATTGCAGCACCTTCTGTCAAAATAAATTTCTTCTATTATAATGCTTTTCCTGTTTTGGCGCAATGCGGGAGAGGCCGATTTTTAAGGAAATGGAGGGCGTTGCGGATGGAAGACCATTTATGATATAATCAAATCCAATAGGGGGGATACCATGCAGAAAAGAAAAAAACATCCACCGTCCCATATTGCCACACCAAAGCAAACAGATGCATTCCCTACAAAAGTAGTGGATCTGGTGGTAATTGGGGGAGGGGCCTCCGGATTGATGGCTGCCTGTTCCTATGCAGAAGAAATCCGCAGGAAGCAGGGGAAGGGATCGGTCTGGATTGTGGAAAAAGCCTCCCGGGTAGGGAAAAAACTGCTGGCTACCGGCAACGGACGGTGTAATTTATCGAATACGCACGCAGCAGATCTTTCTTATTATCACGGAGGAGTGGAAGAAATTGCCCCCCTTTTGCAGGAATATTCTCCGCAGAAAGTACAGGAAATCTTTGCCCGGCTCGGGTTGCTTTGCCGCATCGATGGAGAAGGACGGATGTACCCGTATAATGTGCAGGCATCTGCTGTGCTGGAAATTCTGTGTCTGTGCCTGGAAAAGTATGGGATACCCGTGTGCTGCGGGTTTCCGGTTGTTTCAGCCTGCCATGAGAAAGGCATATTTTCTTTGAGGGATCCACAGGGACGTCGCATCCAAGCCAGACAGGTCATCGTGGCGACAGGGGGAAAAGCGGCTCCACAGCTGGGAAGCGACGGCAGTGGGTTTGAAATTGCCAAGCGTTTCGGGCATTCCTGTACCCCGTTGATTCCCGCATTGGTTCCCGTCCAAACTCCTGCCGCCCGGGTGAAACCGCTCAAGGGAATGCGCAGCCAGGCGGTTGCTTCCTTGTGGATCGATGGGAAAAAGGAAAGGGAAGAAAAGGGGGAAGTGCAGTTTACCGAACAGGGACTCTCCGGGATTTGCATTTTTCAATTATCCCGTCGGGCAAACCAAAGGGTATGGGAAAATCCACAGGGGACTGTGGAGATTTCTCTGGACTTGATGCCGGAATGGGGGGATGATCCGATTGCTTGCCAGATTGAGCGTTATGTAAAGCAATATCCTTTTTCCATTGCACAGCATGTTTTGGATGGGATGATCAACCAACGGGTAGGTCAGGAAGTGGTCAAAATCGCTTTGGGTGGAAAAGCCGTCCAACCCGCATCGCAATGTGGAAAAAAAGACTGTCATGCGATCGCCCGGCAGGTAAAATCTTTTTCTTTTCCCATTATTGGGCAGATGCCTTGGGAAATGGCACAGGTTACGGCCGGAGGGGTTTGCTGTAAAGAAATTTCCCCTTACACATTGGAATCCAATAAGCAAAAGGGACTGTATTTTTGCGGAGAGGTGCTGGATATAGACGGGGATTGCGGCGGATTCAATTTACATTGGGCATGGTGCAGCGGCTGGGCGGCCGGGAAGGCAGCAGCGCAGAAGGCCATGCGAGGAGGGAAAGCATGATTCGGATTGCCGATATTGTACTGCCCTTACATCAGCAGGGACAGGAAGACTATTTAAAAAAGATGGCGGCCAAACGGCTGCATGTTGCAGAAGACGCGATTCAATCGTGTTCTTTGTACAAAAAATCGGTAGATGCGCGGAAAAAAGAGGAGATCCATTTTATTTGTACTGTGGAGGTGGAACTTCCGCAGGAAAAACAGATAGCAGCAAAATGCCAGCGGAAAGACAAAAAAATTACATTGGTTGAACCATACCGCTATTCTTTGCCATCGTTTCGTGCGTTGCCTGAAAGACCGGTGGTTGTGGGGATGGGACCAGCGGGATTGTTTGCCGGTTTGATTTTGGCGCAGGCAGGCCAGCGGCCGCTGATCGTGGAACGAGGAGCGGATGTGGATCAGCGGACTGGTGATGTGGAGGCTTTTTGGCAGACCGGCATCCTGCAAACCGAAAGCAACGTACAGTTTGGGGAAGGCGGTGCGGGCACGTTCTCGGATGGGAAACTGCATACCGGGACAAAGGATATCCGGTGCCGGAAAGTATTGGAAGAGTTGGTTAAGGCTGGTGCGCCAGAGGCTATCCGATATACCGCACACCCGCACGTTGGGACGGATCTCCTGCCCGCAGTAGTCAAGCGGATTCGGGAAAGCATCATTTCCCTTGGCGGGGAAATCCGGTTTCATACCAAATTGACTCGTCTTCTTTTTCAGGGAGATCAAATTACGGGCGTTGTTTTGCAAAAACTGCATGGGACTTCCGAAATGGTGGATACCCGGCATGTCATCCTGGCCATTGGCCACAGTGCGCGGGATACCTATGAGATGCTGTATGAAGCGGGAGTAAAGATCGAGGCAAAAGCATTTTCCATTGGCGCGAGGATTGAGCACCGGCAAGCGCAAATCAACCGGGCACAATTCGGGAAATTTGCGCAAGAGCCGGAACT
>CAJFOO010000003.1 GCA_904397205.1 uncultured Clostridia bacterium | reverse complement strand
TGCGGGATCCCATTATAAATGCCCAGCTCCACCACCTTGGGATCCACCATCAGGAAACGGACCTCGTCCGGCGTGGCCTTGTAGAGCAGGCTCACAATCAGGGAATTGATGCATACCGATTTACCCGAACCGGTAGAGCCGGCAATGAGCAGATGGGGCATTTTGGCCAGATCCGCCACGGTCACCTGGCCGGAAATATCCCGTCCCAGCGCTACGGCCAGCTTGCTCTTGGCGTTTATGAACGCGTTGGATTCCACCAGCTCGCGCATCCGCACAACGCTGACGGTTTTATTCGGCACCTCGATGCCCACGGCAGCCTTGCCCGGGATAGGAGCCTCGATCCGCACCCCGGATGCAGCCAGGTTCAAAGCAATATCGTCGGCCAGGTTCGTAATCTTGCTGATCTTCACCCCGGCGGCTGGCTGCAATTCATAACGGGTGACGGCAGGTCCCCGGCTGATGTCGAGGATCTTTGCCTGCACGCCGAAACTCTTAAGGGTATCCACCAGCATCTGCCCGTTTATTTGCAGTTCCCGGGTCACGTCTTCCTGGTTGGTGGCCTCGCTGGCCTTGAGCAGATCCACCGGCGGGAACTGGTAGGTTTCTTCCGGCGGGCCTGCCTCGACTGCGTTCAGCGCGCGCTCCAGGCCTTCGGGAAGCACAGCATCCTCCCCTTCCGTTTGTTCCGGCTTCGGTTCAGGGGCAGGCGACGGCTCCTGCTGGGCGGCCCGCGCCTTTTCCATAAAAGCAGCGGCGGCCGCGGCCGCAGAACCTTCTTCCTCCTCGGTTTTCGGCTTGCGCGGCGGCACCTTGGGAATCGTTACCTCCCAATCCTCCTCCAGCGGCACACCCTCTGCCGGAGCAGCGGGCGGCGTCTGGGCAGGCATGTCCGGAATATCCTGGAACGCCTGTTCCAGCCGCTCGCGTTTTTCCTGGCTTTGGCTGGTCGGTTCCCGGGAAGCCCGGCCGGCCTTTGGGCCTTTGCCGGAGAGCGGGATATCGATGCGCGTATCGCTCCCTCCGGATACCGGCGGGACCCAGACCTCCTGCCCCTGTTCTTCCCACTCCTTCGCCTCGCGGCGTTCCCGTGCTTTCTGTACCACGGCTTTGGGCGGCCGCGCCAAAGTACGGAACAACTGGCCGAGCGTTGCGCCCGTAAAAATCATGACCGCTACAAACAAAAGCAGGATCGACACCACCTTTGCACCCACCGACCCCAGCACCGCGACAAACGGCACGCCGATGAGCCCGCTGAACAGCCCGGCGCTGCGGGCTTCCGTGCCGCTCTGGTACAGGCTGCCGAGCTTGGTCCAGAAGGAAATGCCCTTTTGGGAATCGCCAAACTGGAAAATATACACCGTGCCGCACAGCAGCACCATAATGGCGACAATCAGAATCATCTTGAAGCCGGCTTTGGGTTTGGCGGAACGCCCCAGGGCAATCATCACCGAGATATAACACAACAGGATCGGCCACAGGATGCTTAAAAATCCAAACAGCCCTAAAATAAAATCATGGATCCACCGCCACACCACATCGCCCGGGATCAGCACCAGGCACCCCAGTAAAATCGAAACCGCAAACAGGACAATCGCCACCACCTGGTTGTGGCGGCGCATCGCTTCCACGTCCCGGGGCTGGCTTTGGGTCTTTCGCCCGCCGCGGGAGGATCCCGTCTTGTTTTTCTTTTTGGCGGCGGCGTGCTTTGCCGCAGGCCGGGCCGCTTTTTTTTCCGCCATGGGGAGTCCCCACCCTCTTTCTAAAAGCAAAAATGATTGAAATATTTCTTTTCCGTTCCCTGTTTATGTACCGGCGGCCAAAACCGCCGGAAACACTCAGCCCTTCGGTTTTTTTCCCTTGGGACTGCTTTTTTTCGCTGTTGTTTTGGTTTTTTTCGCACCGGCCTGGGGATTCTCCTGCCGCCGCTGGTCAATCATCCCCTGCAGGCAGTCGATCGCCTGGGAAAGCGTCCCCAGGCTGTCGATGAGTCCTTCCTCCACAGCCTGTTCCCCATTGAGTACCGTGCCAATATCCATGACCAGTTCTTCCGTATTCATCGCCAGATCGTGGAACCGCTGGGCGGAAATCCCCGAATGCTGTGTCACAAACTGGGTGATCCGATGCTGCATCCGCTGGAAATACTCAAACGTCTGCGGTACCCCCAGGAGCAGCCCGTTCATCCGCACCGGATGGATGGTCATGGTAGCCGTGGGCACGATGAAAGACCGCCGCGCCGCTACGGCCAGCGGCACCCCGATGGAATGGCCGCCTCCCAGCACCACGGATACTGTCGGTTTCGTCATACCGGCCACCAGTTCTGCCAGGGCCAGGCCGGCTTCCACATCCCCGCCGACGGTGTTGAGCAGGATGAGCAATCCTTCGATTTCCGGATCCTGTTCGATGGATACCAACCGGGGGATCACATGCTCATACTTGGTTGTCTTGTTCTGGCTGGGCAGGATGTAGTGCCCTTCAATCTGGCCGATGATGGTCAGACAGTGGATAGACGAGTGGCCGTCGTTGGTGACCACGGAGCCGGATTCCTGAATGGAACCCTCTGCCGGGGCGTCCTGCGGGGGATTCTCCTGGTTTTGCAGGGCCGGCTGGGCGCTCCAGACCCCACGGGGCGGCGATACATGATTTGCCATAAAGCGTTCCTCCTTCGTGTCCCGCTGAAAATGCGGTTTCCACATGGTAGTATTTGCCTTTTTGACGAAAATCATACTTCCTGCCGTGCGCTTATCCGGTGGCTGTGAGGTTTATTATAGCACCCTGTGGACAATCCGGCAAGGTTTGGCCGGACAAACTTCCCAGTTCAGCGATTCTCCAGTAAAATCTTTCCGCAAGGCCGCAGTTTCTTGTGAGATTTCCTGCCCCGCAATATTGACAAGATTTGAATTCTATACGATAATAAGAGTACATTGTTAAAGTAAAAACAGGCGGCCCTTGCCCGGCCGCCCCGAAAGGAGTTTGATCCCCTTGGGTTATACCATCGCACAAAAAATCATACAAGCGCACCTGCTTAGCGGGAATATGGCCGTTGGTGAGGATGTCGGGCTGAAAATCGACCAGACCCTCACACAGGACGCCACCGGCACCATGGCTTATCTGGAATTTGAGGCTATGGGAGTCCCCCGCGTAAAAACCGAACGCTCCGTGGCTTACATCGACCATAATACCCTGCAAACCGGCTTTGAAAACGCCGACGACCATCGGTTTATCCAGTCCATCGCCAAAAAACACGGCATCTATTTCTCCCGTCCGGGCAACGGCATCTGTCACCAGGTGCATCTGGAACGCTTTGGCATCCCGGGAAAAACCCTGATTGGCTCGGACAGCCACACCCCTACCGGCGGCGGCATCGGGATGCTGGCCATGGGCGCCGGCGGCCTCGATGTAGCCGTGGCCATGGGCGGCGGCGCGTACCACATCACCATGCCTAAAATGGTGCGTATCAACCTCACCGGCAGACTGTCGGACTGGGTTTCCGCCAAAGACGTGATCCTCGAGGTCCTGCGCCGCATGACCGTGAAGGGCGGGGTAGGCAAAATCATCGAATACGGCGGCGAGGGCGCAGCGACCCTGAGCGTCCCGGAGCGCGCGACCATCACCAACATGGGGGCGGAGCTGGGTGCGACCACCTCCATCTTCCCCTCTGACGAGGTAACCAAAGCATTTCTCAAAGCGCAGTGCCGCGAGGCGGACTGGATCCCGCTGCAGGCCGATCCCGACGCGGTATACGACGAGGTGATCGACATCGATCTCTCCGCCTTAAAGCCCCTGGCCGCCTGCCCGCATATGCCCGACAACGTCAAATCCGTGGACGACATCGGCAAAATCAAAATCGATCAGGTGTGCATCGGCTCGTGTACCAACTCCTCCTATCTGGATTTGATGCGCGTTGCCGCCATCCTCAAGGACAAGACGGTCCATCCGGACGTGAGCCTGTCCATCGCCCCCGGCTCCAAGCAGGTGTACACCATGCTGGCCGAAAACGGCGCGCTGGCCGATCTCATTGCCGCCGGGGCCCGGATCCTCGAATCCGCCTGCGGTCCCTGTATCGGCATGGGGCAGTCCCCCAATTCCGGCGGCGTGTCCCTGCGCACGTTCAACCGCAACTTTGAAGGCCGTTCCGGCACGGCAGACGCCCAAGTATACCTTGTCAGTCCGGAAACCGCCGCCGCTTCCGCCCTGGCCGGCGTATTCACCAATCCGCAGGAACTGGGCAGCGGCATTGCGATCCCCATGCCGGAAACCTTCCTCATCAACGACAACATGGTCGTCCCGCCCGCCCCGGTGGAGGAGATGGACAAGGTCGAAATCCTGCGCGGGCCCAATATCAAGGAATTCCCGCAGAGCCAGCCTCTGCCGGAAACCATCGCGGCAAAGGCGCTGCTGAAGGTCGGGGACAACATCACCACCGACCACATCATGCCGGCGGGCGCCAAAATCCTGCCCTACCGTTCCAATATCCCCTATCTGTCGAATTTCTGCTTCGCCGTATGCGATGAGGAATTCCCCGCCCGCTGCCGCAAAGAAGGCAAAGGGATCGTGATCGGCGGCTCCAACTACGGGCAGGGTTCTTCCCGCGAGCACGCCGCGCTGGTGCCCTTGTATCTGGGTATCCAGGCCGTCATTGCCAAATCCTTTGCCCGGATCCACTGTGCGAACCTGGCCAATGCCGGGATTCTCCCGCTGGTATTTGTCAACGAAGCGGATTATGACGGCATCGACCAGATGGATGAACTGGAACTGCCGGACATCCGCCGGGCGATTGCGGAAAACGGCAAGGTGATCCTGAAAAACAAGACCAAGGGCACAGAAATCCCCCTGGATCCGGTCCTGACCGGCCGCCAGAGGGAATTGGTCCTGGCCGGCGGACTGCTCAACTATACCCGGGAACAGAATACATAAGGAGGAAGCGATATGGCTGCTGTGAAAAAAATCCCGATGTCCACCCCGCTGGTCGAGATGGACGGCGACGAGATGACCCGCGTCATCTGGAAAATGATCAAGGAAATCCTGCTGGAACCGTATCTGGAACTGAACACCGAATACTACGACCTGGGCCTGGAATACCGCGAAGCCACCAAAGATCAGGTGACTATCGACGCGGCGAACGCGACCAAAAAATACGGCGTGGCCGTCAAATGCGCCACCATTACCCCCAACGCCGACCGGGTGAAGGAATATCACCTCACCCAAATGTGGAAATCTCCGAACGGCACCATCCGTGCTATGCTGGACGGTACGGTATTCCGTACGCCTATTGTGGTCAACGGCATCACCCCGTTTATCCCGAGCTGGAAAAAACCCATCACCATTGCGCGTCATGCCTACGGTGACGTGTACAAAAACGTGGAGATGGCCGTGGGCGAAAACTGCAAGGCCGAGCTGGTCGTCACCGCCCCCGACGGCTCCGAAACCCGCCAGCTCATCCATGAATTTACCACGCCCGGCGTGATCCAGGGCCAGCACAACGTGGATAAGAGCATCGGCAGCTTTGCGCGCGCCTGCTTCAACTTTGCGCTCGACAGCCGGCAGGATCTGTGGTTTGCCACCAAGGACACGATCTCCAAAACCTACGACCACCGGTTCAAGGATATCTTTGCTGACATTTATGAAGCAGAATACAAAGAGAAATTCACTGCGGCGGGTATTGAGTATTTTTATACCCTGATTGACGATGCGGTAGCGCGCGTCGTGCGTTCGGAAGGCGGCTACATCTGGGCGTGCAAAAACTATGACGGCGACGTAATGTCAGACATGGTAGCCACCGCGTTCGGCAGCCTGGCTATGATGACTTCCGTACTGGTTTCGCCCGATGGCGTGTATGAGTATGAGGCAGCCCACGGCACCGTACAGCGCCATTATTACCGCCATCTCAAAGGGGAGAAAACTTCCACCAACTCCGTGGCCACCCTGTTTGCCTGGACCGGCGCTTTGCGCAAGCGCGGCCAGCTCGACCACAACGACGCACTGTGCGCTTTTGCCGACAAACTGGAGCAGGCTACCGTACGCACAATCGAAGAAGGGGTCATGACCGGGGATCTGGCCAGCCTTTCTTCCCTGCCGAACAAGCAGACGGTAGATACCGAAGCTTTCCTGCGCGCTATCAACGAACGCCTGCAGCAATCCTTATAATCTAACGCAATTCGAGAAGACGAGGGGATGACAATATGCCAAGACGCGACGGGATTTCCATGTCCGTAATCCGCCGTATGCCCCGGTATTACCGGTACTTATCCCATCTGGAACAAACCGGGGTCACCCGCATTTCTTCCAAAGAGCTCTCCGAGCGCATGGGCCTGACCGCCTCCCAAATCCGGCAGGATTTAAACTGCTTCGGCGGCTTCGGGCAGCAGGGGTACGGATACATTGTCAGCGAACTGCGCAAAGAAATCGGCAATATCCTCGGCCTGCAGAACACCCAT
This sequence comes from uncultured Clostridia bacterium, assembly GCA_904397205.1. Lineage (GTDB taxonomy): Bacteria > Bacillota > Clostridia > Oscillospirales > Acutalibacteraceae > UMGS1071. The sequence continues at coordinate 44,963 of CAJFOO010000003.1, read as the reverse complement.
AAAGCGGTAGTGCTGGGATCCGGTCATCTGGGCCAGGCGGTATCGGCCTACCTGAAATTTGAAACCAAAGGGTTCCAGCTCATCGGTATGTTTGACAACAATCCCGCTATCATCGGCACATCCACCCTGTGCGATTTAATCGTTACCGACGTGGCGCAGCTCGAAGAGTTTTGTCAACAGCACAAACCCACAATGGCCGTGCTATGCATCCCTTTGCAGGCCGCCGCCGAACTGGTGGAACGTTTGTATGGGCTGGGAATCCGGACCTTTTGGAATTTCAGCCACTTTGATATCCTGCGCCAATATCCCGATGTAACGGTCGAATCCGTACATTTAAGCGACAGCTTGATGACCCTTTGCTACCTTATGAATGAGAACCCCGGTTCCGCCGCTAAGCCACTACGCTTTTAGTGCAGAACAAAAAGGAGATGCATCCAAACCGGTGCATCTCCTTTTCTTTTGCCGCCCGCCAACCGGGCTGGGATCATTTTTTTGCTTCCTGTTTCTGCCGTACCGCCGCGCCGATGAACCCTTTGAAGAGCGGATGGGGGCGGTTGGGACGGGACTTGAATTCCGGGTGGAACTGGGCCGCGATATACCACGGATGGGAAGGCAGCTCCAGCATCTCTGCAATACGGCCGTCCGGGGAACGCCCGCAGAAAACCAGCCCGGCCTTTTCCAGCGGTTCGCGGTATTCGTTATTGACTTCAAAACGATGCCGGTGGCGTTCATAGATCATCGCTTCCCCATAAATCTCCTCGGCTTTGCTTCCCGGCAGCAGCTTGCAGGGATACCGGCCCAGCCGCATGGTCCCGCCCAGCTGGGTGATATCCTTTTGTTCGGGCATTAGATCAATCACATGGTGTTTGCTCTGTGGATCAAACTCAGCGGAATTGGCGTCGTCCAGTCCCAGCACATGACGGGCATACTCCACCACGGCAAGCTGCATCCCTAAACAAATGCCCAAAAACGGGATATGGTGTGTGCGCACATACCGGATAGCTTCAATTTTGCCTTCCACGCCCCGCTGGCCAAACCCGCCGGGCACCAGGACGCCATCCATCCCGCCCAGGATTTCCTCCACATTGGAAGAGGTGATCAATTCAGAATCGATCCACTCGATCTGCACCTTCACCTTGTTGCCAATCCCGCCGTGGGTAAGGGCCTCCGCCACGCTCAGATACGCGTCGTGGAGTTCGACGTATTTCCCCACCATCCCGATGGTCACCGAATCCTTTACCGACAGGGCCGTATCCACCATGGTGATCCATTCGGTGAGATCGGGGCCGTGGGTATCGAGAGAAAACCGCTTGCACACAATATCATCCAGGCGCTCGTCGCGCAGGGCCAGCGGCACCGAATACAAAAGCGGCAGGTCAAGATTCTGAATCACGCAGTTTTCGGGCACATTGCAAAACAGGGCGATTTTGCGCTTGTGTTCCTCACTGACCTCCTGCTCGGCGCGCAGCACGATGATGTCGGGCTGGATCCCAATCGAGAGCAGTTCCTTCACGCTGTGCTGGGTAGGTTTGGTTTTCTGCTCGCTGGAAGCCGCCAGATACGGCACCAGAGTCACATGGATAAACAGGCAGCTCTGGCGGCCCACCTCTGTGGCAAATTGGCGGATCGCCTCCAGGAAAGGCTGGCTTTCGATATCGCCCACCGTACCGCCCACCTCCACAATGGAGACGTCTACCTGATCGGTAGCGGCGGCAATCTTGGTTTTGATTTCATTGGTAATGTGCGGAATCACCTGCACGGTGCCGCCTTCATAATAGCCGTTGCGTTCTTTTTGCAGCACGTTCCAGTAAATCCGGCCCGAGGTCACGTTGCTGTTTTGGGAAAGGTTCTCGTCAATAAAGCGTTCATAGTGGCCCAAATCCAAATCGGTTTCCGCACCGTCCTCCGTCACGAATACTTCCCCGTGCTGAAAGGGGTTCATCGTCCCCGGATCAATATTCAAGTACGGATCGAATTTCTGCATGGTCACCCGCAGCCCGCGCGCTTTGAGCAGACGTCCCAAAGACGCCGCCGTAATCCCTTTCCCCAGGCCCGAAACTACGCCGCCTGTCACAAAAATATACTTTGTCGCCATCATATCCTCCCTTATCCAGCCGCTCCCCGGCTTGTCTTTACTACGAAAAAAGAATTGTTCCCGCAAAAGCCATGGGTGGGCGGGAACAAACATTGCCGTATTTTTCTTGGTTTTATTATATCGCCAATCCGATTGGCTTGTCAATGCGGTTGATCCGTTTTTTGTAACTTTTTGCCGTTGCCCTTACCGCACAATGCAAAACAGGTTCCCAATGATTGGCAGGGGTTTTTCCTCCCCGCGCACGGCATTCCGGATACCGAGGATCATATAAATGAGCATCACAATCCCCCACAGGGAATGAAACACCGCAGACAAAACCGACCAGGGTCCCCACCAGAAAAATCCCCCCGGCACAAAGGAAAAAATTGCCCCCAATATGCCGCCGAGAATCCCGGCGAGGATCCCACTCGCAATCCCCAGCACAGCGCTCGTCACAGTGAGGATAATCCCCTGGTTCACATGGAAAGCCACCCGGGGGTTATGCCGGTCGGCCAGCAATCCCACCAGCCACAAAATCCCAATGTATGCCAGCACACTGTATACCCGGGTATTGTCGCTCTTTGGAGGAGGCTGCCACTGGGGCGGCGGAGATCCAGGATGCATCGCCATGTTCCTTTCTCCTCCTTATTCGCCTTCGTAGGTGGTAATTTCAATGCTCTCGATTGTCACATCCTCCAGCGGCCGGGCAGACTCGTCGGTGGGCACGCTGGCAATCGCGTCGACCACGTCCATCCCGTCAAACACCTGCCCAAACACCGTGTGGCCGGTGCCGCTTACAGTATACGCGCCGTCCAGATAGGGGTTGCCGCCGTTTTCTTCATACAGCGTCTTGACCTCGTCGGTGAGCTTGGAGAAGTCCGGGGGATTAATGGAGTATTGGCTGGCAAACATCTCGGCAGAGATTTCATACATATCGTACAGGCTCTCGTAATATTCCCAGCCGGGGAAGGTGCGGGCGGTGGACTGGTTGATGAAAAACTGGGTGCCGTTTGTGTCCGGCTGGCCGGTGTTGGCCATGGACACCGCCCCGCGCAGGTTGAGCAGGTTTTCCTGGAATTCGTCCTCAAAGGTCGCGCCGTAAATGCTCTGCCCATCCCCGTCGCCGGTCTGGATCATAAAGTCATAGATCACCCGGTGGAAGGTCAGGCCGTCGTAAAAGCCCTGCTGTGCCAGTTCCTTGAAATTTTCCACGGTTTTGGGGGCGGCATCTTCAAACAGGCGCATCCGGATCACCCCTTCGCTGGTGGTGATAACGGCGATCTCCTCGCCTTGCTCCGGGGGATCGAGCTGGTAGCCCACGGGCTTGGATGCGGCCCCGCAGCCGGTGAGGAGCACGGCGGCAAGCGCAAACAGGATCACGCCCAATCCGAGAAATCTATAGGGTTTTGTTTTTTTCATTGGCATGTTGGTCCTCCCATCGTTTCGTGATATCCGTGAAAGCAGAATAAGAATACCTTTATTTTACTTGAAAAAAATCCTAGGTTCAAGTAAAAGATATATGTAATCTGGAATTTATTTTGGTGATTTTGAATGAATCCTCCTCCGGGCAAAAAGGGAAATTCCCCGCATGTTTCGGTTATGTTCGCCGTGGGGTGCGCATATAGATTCTTTGGACAATAAAAAGGGAGGCAAAGACCATGAGTTTCTATTATCCGGAGGGCTGGAGGATCCACACGCCGCACAACCGCAACGCGCTGCTGAATTTCTCCACCCTCTCTGACGCCTGCCGCGATGGACTGATTCTGGAAGGGCGCGCCGTGGTATGCGACAGCGCCCATAATCTTGTAGTGGACTTAGGATGTATGAAAGGGATTATCCCGCGGGAAGATTGCGCCGTCGGCATTAAAGAAGGGACGGTACGGGATATTGCAATTATCTCCCGGGTCAACCGGCCCGTGTGTTTTATCATCGTCCGCTTCCAAAAACAGGACGACGGCTCTACCGTGGCCATCCTGTCGCGGCGTCTGGCTCAGGAAAAATGCCAGGAAGAATATCTGGTAAGCCTTCGCCCCGGGGATGTGATCGACGCGCGCATCACCCATCTGGAACCCTTCGGGGCGTTTGCGGATATTGGCTGCGGGGTAGTTTCCCTGCTTCCCATCGACGCCATTTCGATTTCCCGCATCGACCATCCCCGGGAACGTTTTGAAGTGGGGATGGATATCAAAGCGGTTGTGCGTTCCATCGAAGACGGCCGCGTCACCCTCACGCACAAAGAACTCCTTGGCACCTGGGAAGAAAATATCGCCCGGTTCCACACCGGGGAAACCGTCGCGGGGGTAATCCGTTCCATTGAGCCTTACGGCATTTTTGTAGAACTCTCGCCCAACCTGGCCGGGCTGGCCGAGCTGCGGGAAGGGGTGCGCGTAGGGCAGCAGGCCAGTGTATATATTAAGAATATTGTTCCATCCCGCATGAAGGTGAAGCTGATTATCATTGATACCTTTGACGATACGTACCAGCCGGCCCCGCCGGAATACTTTTTTTCCGGAAAGCATATGGACTCTTTTCTGTATTCCCCGCCATGCTGCGAGAAGGTGCTGTCTACCACTTTCTCTCCCACCACCGAATAACAATCCGGCCTGCCGCCCGCCAGAACCCTCTGGAAGGGCGGTGCATTTTTTCCAAAATAAAAAGGACGGGAACCCTCCCGTCCCGCCGCCGTTATGCCTGCGGCAAAAAGACAAATTTCCCCTCCCGGAAGTCGCAGGCAATCCGGCTGCCGGCTTTCCACCGGCCCTGCAAAAGCTGCTCGGCCAATTCGTCTTCGACGCGCGACTGCACTGCCCGCCGCAGCGGCCGCGCCCCGTAGACGGGATCGAATCCTTCTTTTGCCAGGGCGGCAACAGCCTCCCCGGTAAAACGGATGGAAATCTCCAAAGCGGACAAGCGTTTTTGCAGCGATCCCAGCATCCGGGATGCAATCTCCTCAATATCCTTCTCGGCCAGCTTGTGGAACAGGATCGTGGCGTCGATCCGGTTCAAAAACTCCGGCCGGAAGACCTTTTTGAGCTCCTCCATCACCTGTTCCCGCTGCGTATTTTCCTCCTGCTCCCGGGCATCCTTTTCCCCGCTGCCAAACCCCAGCGTTTTCTGCGGCTGGGTGAGCAGGTGGGCGCCCACGTTGGAGGTCATAATCACCAGGGTGTTTTTAAAGCTGACGTGCCGTCCCTGGGAATCGGTGAGCACACCATCCTCCAGCACCTGCAGCAGCATATGGAATACATCCGGATGTGCTTTTTCGATCTCGTCGAACAGGACCACCGAATATGGCTTGCTGCGTACCTGATCGGTGAGCTGGCCGCCTTCCTCATACCCCACATAGCCCGGCGGCGATCCCACCAGACGGGATACCGTATGCTTCTCCATATATTCCGACATATCCATACGGATCATGGCGTTCTCATCACCGAATACGGCTTCCGCCAGCGCTTTGCACAATTCGGTTTTTCCCACACCCGTAGGGCCGAGGAACAAAAACGATCCCATCGGCCGCTTGGGATCTTTCAGCCCTACCCGGCCCCGGCGGATGGCCCTGGCCACGGCCGTTACCGCTTCATCCTGCCCGACAATCCGCTGGTGCAGCACCTCCTCCAGACGCAGCAGGCGCTGGCTTTCCTCCTCGGTCATCTGCGATACCGGCACCCCCGTCCAGGTCGAGACAATCTCCGCAATGTCCTCCGGCGTCACCACGCCGTTTTCCTGTAAGCGTTTCTCCTGGAACTGCGCCTTTTCCTTTTCAAATTGTTCGCGGAGCTGCTTTTCCTTATCGCGGATCTGGGCGGCCCGTTCAAAGTCCTGGGCATTCACGGCGGCGGATTTTTCCTGTTCCAGCGCCTTGACCTGCTGCTCGAGTTCTTTCATCCCTTCCGGGGCGGTGAACGAACGCAGGCGCACCCGCGACGCCGCCTCGTCTACCAGATCGATCGCTTTATCGGGCAGAAACCGGTCGGGGATGTAACGGGAAGACAGCTTGACGGCGGCTTCGATGGAAGCATCGGTGATTTTCACCTTATGGTGGGCCTCATACCGGTCGCGCAGCCCGCGCAAAATGGCGATGGCTTCCTCCTGCGTGGGTTCCCCCACCATCACCGGCTGGAACCGCCGCTCCAGGGCGGCGTCTTTTTCGATATGCTTGCGGTATTCCTGGATGGTGGTCGCACCGATGAGCTGCATCTCCCCGCGGGCCAGCGCGGGCTTGAGGATATTGGCGGCGTCCGTGGAGCCTTCGGCCGATCCGGCCCCGATAATGGTATGGATCTCGTCGATGAACAGGATAATATTCTTGTTGCTGCGCACCTCTTCCATCGCCGCTTTGATGCGTTCCTCAAAATCCCCGCGGTACTTTGTACCGGCTACCATGCTGGTCAAATCCAGGGCGATGATCCGCTTGTTTTTGAGGATTTCCGGGACTTCCCCCTGTACAATTTTGAGGGCCAGGCCCTCGGCTACCGCTGTCTTGCCCACGCCGGGTTCCCCAATCAGGCAGGGATTGTTTTTGGTGCGGCGGCTTAAAATCTGGATCACCCGTTCAATTTCCGTCTGCCGGCCGATAACCGGGTCAATCTGTCCTTTCTTTGCCAGCTCGGTCAAATCGCGGCCAAATTGTTCAAGGATTTTGGTTTTCCCGGCCGGTTTATTTCCAGCGATCGGGCTGGCATGATTTTCCATGGTTTCCCCGGCCCCCAGGCTGCTGCGGATTTCTTCCATGGCCTCTGCGGGTTTTACCCCCAGCATCGCCAGGAAGCGCAGCCCATAGCTTTCCCCTTCCTCCAAAATGGCCATGAGTACATGCTCCGTACCCACATAATTGTGTCCCATCCGGGAAGCCTCCATCACCGCCACCTGCAGGATCCGTTTGCTGCGCGGAGTAAAATCATCAATCGCCAGCCGGGTTTGGGCGCCCGTCCCCACCTTCTGGCGGATGATCTGCTCCATCTCCTGTGCGCTGGCCCCCAGCTTCTGTAAAACCTCGGCGGCTACACCGGTACCTTCCCTGAGCAGCCCCAGCAAAATGTGCTCACTGCCCACATACGTATGCCCCAGCTGTTCCGCCGCCTGCACGGCCAAATTCAACGCCTGGTTGGCTTTTTCCGTAAACCCGTTAAACCGATACATAGCATCTTCCTTTCCATCAGTTCGCCCGCAGCCATCTTATTTTGCCGCACAGCCCAGGGCTTCTTTCACCAGCTTCGCACGAAGCGCATCCCTCTGGGCCGGTGGAATCCGCCCGTTTTGCATCATTGTCGCGGGCTGCGTCTGTACAATCAGGGTATGGATCGTGTCATAGGAAATATCCGGGATCAGCCCCGTCGATACCCCCATGCGCACCGCAGAAATCCGTTTCATGAACTCCTCGCTGCTCAGTACACAGGCGCTGCGCAGGATGCCCAGCGAACGGAAAATCCGATCCTGCTGTTCCAGCCGCTGCGCCAGTTCTGCCCGGGCGGCGCGTTCCTGCTCCATAATCTGCATCGCAATCGACTGCAAATTGGCCAGTGCCTCCTCTTCCTTCAGGCCGAGGGAAACCTGGTTCGAAAGCTGGTACAGCGCCCCCACCGCCTGACTGCCTTCGCCGTATGTCCCCCGCAGGGTGAGGCCCAGCTTGGACAGATCCCCGGCAATGCGGCCAAGGACCCCGCCCTCCTGCAAAGCGGGCAGGTGCAGCATCAGCGAGGCCCGCAGACCCGTCCCCAGATTGGTCGGGCACTGGGTCAAATAGCCCAGCCGGCTGTCAAAGGCAAAATGCAGGCTGGTATTCAGTGCATCGTCCAGCGCGCTCGCCCGGCGGTATGCCTGGGTGAGTTCCATCCCCTCCTGCATCACCTGGATCCGCACATGATCCTCCTCGCCCACCATCACCGACACACTCTCGTCCTCCGATAAAAACAGCGCCCGGCCCGGCCGCTGGGTAATAAACTCCGGACTGGCCAAATGCCGCTCCACCAACGAGATGGCGGCAAGCTGGGAGAGCGTATCCATCGGCTCAAAATGCAGCGGCTTTTCCAGTACCGCCTGGCTGTGCTGTACTGCCTGGCGGACGGTTTCCTCCATCTGGCGGCGCTGCTGCTGGGTCATCCTGGCCGGGAAAGGGATATCCGGCAGGTTCCGCGCCAGACGCACCCGCGTGCTGATCACCACGTCAGCCTGCGGCCCGCTTTTTTCATACCATTTTTTCATTCTGCCCCTCTCCCTTCCTTTGTTTTTTCTCGCGGATGGCGTCCCGCAGCACCGCTGCCTGTTCAAACGCCTGCTCGGCAATGGCTTTTTGCAGCTGCTTTTCCAGCTTTGCCAGTTCTTCTTCCTGGCCGGAGGGCGGTGTTTTCGCCAGGGCCAGGTTCTGCCCGGGAACTATCTGCATGGCATGCCCTACCGGGCTTTTACCGCAGTGGCGGGTATTCCCGTGCATCCGCTGGATCGATGGGAGAAGCTGATCGTAGAATACCTCGTAGCACTTTGCACAGCCTACCTTCCCGCTTTGGGAAATATCGGTAAAGGACGCCCCGCATACCGGGCACCGGACGACGGGGTCGGCAAACGAAGGCTCCAGCATCCCACCCAATAAATGGCTCAGCCCAAAAAAGGGATGGGCTCCCATTTCCTGAAAGAATCCCCATCCTCCATATCCCAGCTCGTGGGCGCACAGGGGGCACAGCGAATATTCCTCCACCTCCACGCCCCGCACCGTTTTGACATGGGTTGTCGCTTCTCGTTTTCCACAGCGCTGACATAACATCGGCAAGACCTCCTAACGTTGCTTCCCGTTTTATTGTTGGGTGAGCAGCATGTTCTTAAACATCGCCGCCCGTAAAAAATCCCGGTCCTTCTGCGGCACAATCGCATAGGATTGATCCGAAATGGCGGCAGCCATCGCCTGGGCGGTTTTGCCCTCGAGCGCGCCCTGTTCTACCAGGTACCGCAGAAGGGAACGGGCACTGGCCAAATCCAGCGACCGCCCGATGGAATGGATCGCCTGCGAAAGGGCGGAAGCCTGATCCAAACAGATCCGGGTGATACGGATGTAGCCGCCGCCGCCGCGCTTGCTTTCCACTAAAAATCCCTGCTCGGGGGTGAACCGTGAGGCCAGGACATAATTGATCTGGCTTGGCACACAGCCCAAATTTCCGGCAAGCTCATTGCGCTGGATTTCCGCACAGCCCCCGTCCTGTTCGAGCAGGCGTAAAATGTGATTGGCTACCAAATCGCTGATCCGCATGGGACGTCTCCTCCATTTTTGACTTTGACTTTCTTTGACTTTCTCTATTCTTATTATACGCGGGACTCCGTCTTTTGTCAACCTCCAAATGTTTTATCCGCAAAAGAAAACCTGCGCGGCTCTGGAACACTTTTTCCCTTTTGCAATACTATGGGAGTGTAAGGCAAAACAGAAAGGAGGAAAATGACTATGTGCAATGGCTTTGGAAACGGATGCTCCTGGATCATCCTGATTGTCCTGATTCTCCTGTGCTGCAACGGCGGCAATGTTTTCAGCAACGGCAACGGCTGCTGCGACAACAACTGCGGCTGCGGCTGCTAGTTCTTAACCCCCACTGAATTAAAGGAGGAAAACGATATGTGTAATGGTTTTGGAAACGGATGCTCTTGGATCATCATCATCCTGCTTATTCTGTGCTGCTGCGGCAACGGGACAGCGTTCAGCAACGGCAACGGCTGCTGCGACAATAACTGCGGCTGTGGCTGCTAGTTTACCAAACACGCATCATCCCCTTGGAGATAGGAAAACAGGCTGCGGGCCCTTTCCCGCGGCCTGTTTTTTTGTCCCGATCCATACCTATGCGGCAGTCCGGCGAATTATGGCAGAGAAACTGCAAACGAGGAAGGGACCGGCAGCGTTTTGAAAAAAATATCTTCGAGCAGCCGCTTGCCCGCTGCGGTGCAAAACACAGAATCCCGAATCTGCTGCGCCTGCTCCCGGCTCTGTTCCTGCTCAAACAGATTGACCAGGAAATCGGCTTCCACAAGGATCTGATAATCCAGCCCGTCGATATGGTCGTATTCGTGATGATGGGCAATCAAATAGCAGACCCGGTCCGCCACCTCACTCGGAACCTCGCAGCGCATCAGCATCTCCCTGGCAATCGGCGGCCCTTCGATCTGCTGATATTCCCCTTCATAGGAATGGTATTTGCGTTCGCTCTCCAGAATGCCAATGTCGTGCAGCACGGCGGCAATTTCCAGCGTCTGCTGGACGGGATTGTCCAAGCCTTCCTGTTCCCCTATCGCCTTGGCAAATCCAAATACTTTCAGCGCATGGTTCACCAGCTCCGGGCATCCACAGTTGTACGCCGCCATTTCCCCGATAATGCGTCCAACCAGCATCGTGCTTCCTCCTTTCTTCATTTAAGATACCTCTATTGTACTCTTTTTTGCCGGGTTTGGCAAACGGAAGGGGAAATTTTTTCCCATTTGCTTGCATGGGCAACGGGATTTTGATACACAATAAAAGAATCGTTTCCATTGCACTTTTCAGAAAGAAAGGAGTCTCTCCATGCAACCATCCTCCATCCTCCTGCTCACCACCGGCGGCACCATCGGATCCGTCCCCGGCCCTGACGGGCCGATTGGCCATCTTTCCCCGGACGAGCTGCTGCCGCATTGGGGCGGCGCACCGGAAGCCTATACCGTAACCTGGAAGGAGATCTTCCAGCAGGACAGCGTCAATGTACAGCCAGCCCAATGGCAGCAGCTTGCCAGAGAAATTTTTTCCCATTATGCGGCATACGACGGCATTGTCGTGACCCACGGCACGGATACCCTGGCCTATACGTCCTCCATGCTCTCGTTTATGCTCCCAAACCCACCCATTCCGGTCGTGATTACGGGAGCCCAGATCCCGCTTGTCTCCCCTCTGAGCGACGGCGTGTCCAATCTGCGCTGTGCTCTGGCAATGGCCGCCAGCGGGATCCCGGGGGTCTTTGTGGCGTTCCATGGGACCATCCTGCGCGGCGCACGGGCCGTCAAAACCCACAGCCTTTCCCTAGATGCATTCCACTGCGCCGGGGATCCCCATACTGCCCACATTTCCGCGCACGGCCTGGTTATACCACGGGAACCTCTCCCCGCTTCCGGCGGGAAGCCTGCCCTGCGGGACGCACTTTGTGAAAAGGTCGCCCTGCTCAAGTGGAGCCCTTCCTTTTCGCCGGATATCCTCCTGCTGCTGGCCAGGGAAGGCTGGGAAGGGATCGTGATCGAAGGCTACGGCAAAGGCGGCCTGCCCCTGGCACGGGAGGGCTGGCCGGACGTCCTGGCCCGGCTGCGCGAACGCGACATACCCGTGGTGTTGTGCGGGCAGTGCCAGGCCGAAAGCGATTATGGCGAAAGCGCGGCCCAGTGCCCGGCGGGGTGCATCTCCGGCAAGGACATGAGCACGGAAGCCGCCGTCACCAAGCTGATGTGGTGCCTTGCGCAGCCGCGCGATCCGGGACAGAGCAAAACTGCCGCCGCAGAAGCATGGTTCCGGCAGGATCTGGCGGGGGAGAAATCCACGCGGGGAAAATCTTTGTGCAGCTAGTTTACATCCGGGACAGAACATGCTACAATAAGGAAAACACAAACCAACAATACAAAAGATTTGCAGGGGAACTCCCAGGAGTTGAGAAGGTTAAAACCTGACCCTTTGAACCTGTCGGTTAATACCGTGGTAGGGACGCAAAGAAAAAATCGGATTTGCTCAAAAAGCATTCCGCTGTGCGCCTGCCGGTTCCGGCGGGCGCGTTTCTTTTGCATGGAAAGGAGCAAAACACATGCAGCTTCCAACCGCCCTCACCATTGCGGGATCCGATTGCAGCGGCGGGGCCGGCATCCAGGCGGATATCAAAACCTTTTCCGCCCACGGGGTGTTTGGCATGAGCGCCATTACTGCCGTCGTGGCGGAAAATACCTGCCGGGTGGCCGCCATCGAGGAAATCTCCCCGGATATGATCCGCCGCCAGATCGAAGCCGTGCTGGAGGATCTGCCCGTGGGAGCCATCAAGCTGGGGATGCTGCCATCCGCCGCCAGTATGGAGGCGGTCTCTCAGGCCCTGCACGGGCGGGAAGGGATGCCGGTTGTCGCGGATCCCGTCATGGCCGCCACCAATGGCGGGGATCTTATGCAAACCGGAGCGCTGGATACTTTCCTGCGGCGCATCCTGCCCCTGTGCCTTCTGCTCACGCCCAACCTCCCCGAAGCGGAAACCATCCTCGGCAAGCCCATCCGCACACCGGAGGAATGCCAGCAGGCAGCGCGGGCTATCCAGGCCATGGGGGTACCCTGGGTACTGCTAAAAGGCGGCCATCTCGATGGAGAAACCGCCGACGATCTGCTGTTTAATGGGGAGACCTTTTTTTCCTTTCCTCAAAAGCGTATCCCCACCCAAAATACTCACGGTACCGGCTGCACCTTATCCGCCGCTATCGCCGCGAATCTGGCGCTGGGCAAGCCGATTCCCCAGGCGGTGGAGGAAGCCAAAGCCTACGTCACCCACGCCATTGCCGCCGGTCTGGAGCTGGGGCATGGCCACGGGCCTATCCATCACTTTTACGCGTGGTTCCCCTCCCAGGAACCCGGAAATATCTGCAAGGAGGATCATCATCATGGAATATAAAACCCAAATGCACGCTGCCCGCAGCGGCGTCATCACCAAAGAAATGCGCACCGTCGCGCAGAAGGAAAACCTTCCCGAGGAGACCATCCGGGAACGGGTGGCCCGCGGGACCATCTGCATCCCTGCCAACCGGCTACATACTTCCCTGAGCGCGGAGGGCATCGGCGAAGGCCTTAAGACCAAAATCAACGTCAACCTGGGCATCTCCGGCGACTGTATCGACTACACCCAGGAGATGGAAAAGGTGAAGCTGTCCATTTCCCTGGGCGCGGAAGCCATCATGGACCTGAGCAATTATGGAAAAACCCATACTTTCCGCCAGGAACTTGTCGACTTTTCCCCTGCAATGATCGGCACCGTCCCCATGTACGACGCCATCGGCTATCTGGAAAAGAATCTGGCGGACATCCCCGCCCGCGACTTCCTGAAGGTGGTGGAAGCCCATGCGAAAGAAGGGGTGGATTTCATGACCATCCACGCCGGCATCAACCGCCGTGCCGTGGAGTGCTTCAAGCGCTCCAAGCGGCTGACCAACATCGTCTCGCGCGGCGGCTCGCTGCTGTTTGCCTGGATGGAAATGACCGGCAACGAGAACCCCTTCTATGAATACTACGACGATGTGCTCGATATCCTGCGCGAATACGACGTGACTATCAGCCTGGGGGACGCATTGCGGCCCGGCAGCATCCACGACAGCTCCGATGCGGGCCAGCTTTCGGAACTGATTGAGCTGGGCGACCTGACCCTCCGCGCCTGGGAAAAGGACGTACAGGTAATGGTGGAAGGCCCCGGCCACATGGCCATCAATGAGATTGCCGCCAACATGACTATCCAGAAGCGGCTGTGCCACGGCGCACCGTTTTATGTACTCGGCCCGCTCGTCACGGACATCGCACCGGGCTACGATCATATTACCTCGGCCATCGGCGGGGCCATTGCCGCCACCTACGGCGCGGATTTTCTTTGCTACGTCACCCCTGCCGAGCACCTGCGCCTTCCGGATCTCGCAGACGTGAAGGAAGGCATTATCGCCTCTAAAATTGCCGCCCATGCCGCGGATATTGCCAAGGGCATCCCCGGCGCACGGGACATCGACAACAAGATGAGCGATGCACGCCGCCGGATCGACTGGGAGGAGATGTTCTCCTATGCGCTCGACGGGGAGAAAGCCCGCCGGTATTTTGAGAGCGTACCGCCCACCGACAAGCACACCTGCTCCATGTGCGGGAAAATGTGCGCGATGCGCACCACCAACCAGATCCTCGAGGGTAAGGAAGTCAACCTGCGCCCGGATCAAAAATAAGAGGAGCCCCTTATGACGAATTTTACCCTGTACCTGGTCACAGACCGGGAACTTTCCTCCCTGCCGCTGGAAGAAGCCGTCGAACAGGCCATCCAGGGAGGATGCACCGTCGTGCAGCTGCGGGAAAAGCACGCCTGTGCCCGGGAATTTTATGAAACCGCTCTGACTCTTCGCGCCATCACCCGGAAGTACCATGTCCCGCTGCTGATCAACGACCGCGTGGACATTGCCCTCGCCGCAGATGCCGACGGGGTGCATCTGGGACAGTCCGACCTGCCCTGCCGGGCCGCACGGGATATCCTTGGCCCACAAAGGCTCATCGGAATATCTGCGGCGACACTCGAGGAAGCCCGCAAGGCCCAGGCCGACGGCGCGGATTATATCGGAGTGGGAGCTGTGAACCCCACCGCCACCAAAACGGATACCCGCACTGTAACTTCCTCCCAGCTGGCACAGATCAAAGCGGCGGTATCCATCCCGGTGGTGGCAATCGGAGGGATACACCCCAAAACCCTCACGGGCCTGCGGGGAACCGGTGTGGACGGTATTGCCGTAGTATCCGCTATCCTCTCGCAGCCCTCACCCAAACAGGCGGCGAGGGATTTATTAGAACAGTTTAGGGGGCTTCGCCATGCCTAGCCCGCCGCCCTTTGCCGGGGCCATTTTCGACCTGGACGGTACGCTGCTTGATTCCATGCATGTGTGGCAGGACATCGATGTGGAGTTCCTTGCCAAACGCGGGTTTTCCGTCCCTCCCGGCTACGGGGAATCCCTGGCGGGGCTGAGCTTCCGGGAAACGGCGGAATACACCATCTCCGTGTTTGGGCTGAAAGAGGATCCCGAGGACATCATGCAGGAATGGAACCGCATGGCCATTGAAGCTTACAGCCATCATGTACCGCTGAAACCCTACGCCAAGGAATACCTTCACTATCTCCGAAGGCAGGGCGTGCGGCTGGGGGTATGCACGGCGCTTTCGCAAAAGCTCTATGTGCCCGCTTTGCTGAATCATGGGATTTTTGACCTGTTCGACGCGCTGGTTTCCACCGACGACGTAAGCCGGGGGAAAACCTTCCCGGACGCATACCTTTTATGTGCCAGCCGTCTGGGCCTGCCGCCGGAACAGTGCGCGGTGTTTGAGGATATCCTCCCGGCCATCCGCGGGGCGCTGGCTGCCCGGATGCAGGTATATGGGGTATATGACCCGGCCGCCGAGGACAAAGAGACTATCCAGGCCGTCACACGCCGCTATATCCGGGATTTTTCGGAGCTGCTGCCGCCGCAATAGAATGCAAAAAAACAGATAGGAATCCGTATGGAATCGCGGAAATAAAAAGCCTGCACTTTTCATGGAAAAAGTGCAGGCTTTCGCTTTGGGGCGCTATTCGGACTGCTTGCTGTCCCTGTACACACATTCAGGTGTCTATCCGTTCCAGTGCATGTATATTTTTATTGCGGTACAGCAAATCATCCCGGACGGTAAATCCCATGTGTTCCCAAAAACCATTGCCGGTTTGATTTTTTTCAAACACAACCAACGCGGCCTTCTTTATGCCTTCCCTGTCTAACGCGTCCATCGCATAATCCACAAGCTGTTTTGCGATTCCCTGATGCCGGTAATGCGGCAATACAGCGGTATGATAGATATACCCTCTGCGTCCATCGTGTCCCGATAAGATAACGCCAACAATTTTACCGTCCTCTTCGGCTACAAAGCAGGTGGTTGGGTTGCGCTTGAGGTATTTATAGATCCCTTCTTTGCTGTCATCGGTTGCATTCAGCCCCATCCCCGGGGTATGGATCCATAATTCGTATACGCTATCATAATCTTCGATCGTCATGATTCGAATGTTGGCCATTTGCTTCCTCCCGTATCATATGCGTCTTTGCCTTTGGTTTTATTGTTTGGCATGTTCATAGGCCGCCTGGGTGGCCGCATCGAAGCATACCAGATAGACGGTTTCGATCTCCGGGTGCCCCTGCAAAAAACTCCGGATTTCCCGCAGGGCGATTGGCGCGGCCTGCTCCAGGGGGAAATGGTACACCCCCGTGCTGATGGAGGGGAACGCCACCGTTTTGCAGCCGTACTGCACCGCCAGCTCCAGCGAAGATCGGTAGCTCGAAGCCAGTAAATCCGCTTCCCCAAACCCGCCGCCCCGCCAAATCGGGCCGGGGGTGTGGATCACATATTGGGCGGGCAAGCGGTAGCCTCCCGTAATTTTGGCCTTGCCTGTCTCACAGCCGTGCAGCGTTTTGCATTCCGCCAGCAACTCCGGTCCTGCCGCCGCATGGATAGCCCCATCCACCCCGCCGCCGCCCAGCAGGGTATTGTTTGCGGCATTGACAATGGCATCCACGGCCATCTTCGTAATATCCCCGCGGATGATTTGTATATTACCCATGCCTTTCCTCCTGTTTGCGCGGAAACGCCCGCTTTCCCATACGGAACCACACACGGGGAGCTTGTGGGAAGTTCTTCCAAAACCACCATTTGCACGGGTAGCTCCAGGAAAGGATCCGGTACGGCCCGGCATATCCCTTCAGGATGCGGCAAAGCGGACGGTACAGCCGTTTGGTCTGGCTGAATGGTTTCATATCCAGCAGCAGGGGTACCTGTCCGTCCACCAGGCGGAGAGCTTCTTCTAAGGTGGGGATGGTCTCTTCGGTACCGCAAAGCCGCATCGATCGGATTTCTTCCAGCGTACAGTCACACACCCGCCGGGGATCGCCGCATTTCTTTTGCAGGCGGTAATCGTGGAACAGCACCGGCACATTATCCTTCGTGACCCGCACATCCAGTTCCATCCCATACCCCCGGCGGATGCACTCCGCAATCGCCGGCAGGGTGTTCTCCAGGAACGGGCCTTTGCAGGCCCCCCGGTGGGCAAAATAATAGATCCCAAACCGCGGCTTTTTCCCCGGCCGGGCTAAGGCGGCCGGCAGATAGGTAGCGGCGTACATCCCGGCTATCCCCAGGCCCAGGCCCCATAAAACCGCCGTGCGTCTGCGCATGGGGATCCCCTCCTTCCGTTAACCGGCAATGGTTTCCAGGTACTCGTCAAACGTCATCCGGCGGTCGACGATCCCGTCCTCGCGGATTTCGATGATGCGGTTTGCTACGGTCTGGATGAACTCATGGTCGTGCGAAGCAAACAGCAGCACGCCTTTGAAGTCGATCATGCCGTTGTTGACCGCCGTGATGGATTCCAAATCCAGATGGTTGGTCGGCTGGTCGAGCACCAGCACGTTGGAACCGAACAGCATCATGCGCGAGAGCATACACCGCACCTTTTCGCCGCCGGAGAGTACCTTCACCGGTTTGAGCGCGTCGTCGCCGGAGAACAGCATCTTCCCCAAAAACCCGCGCAGGTAGGTCTCGGTGGTATCCTTGGAATACTGCGCCAGCCACTGGATCAGGTTCAAATCGCAGCCGTTGAAATAGGCCGAATTATCCTTGGGGAAGTACGACTGGCTGGTGGTCGCGCCCCATTTGTAGGATCCTTCATCCGGTTCGAGTTCGCCCATGAGGATCTGGAACAGCGTGGTATTGGCGATGTCGTTTTCCCCGACAAAGGCAATCTTGTCGCCCTTTTCCACCCGGAAGGACACCCCGCTGAGTACCTTGACCCCGTCGATGGTCTTGCTCAGCCCTTCCACCGTGAGGATTTCCTTGCCGGGCTCGCGGTCCATCTGGAACCCCACATACGGATACCGCCGGGAAGACGCCGGCATTTCCTCTACCGTGATTTTTTCCAGCAGCTTCTTGCGGGAGGTCGCCTGGCGGGACTTCGATTTGTTCGCCGAAAAACGCTGGATAAAGCTTTGCAGTTCCTTGATTTTTTCTTCCTTTTTGCGGTTCTGATCGCGCATCAGGCGCTGGATGAGCTGGCTCGATTCATACCAGAAATCGTAATTGCCCACATACATCTTGATCTTGGTATAATCAATGTCCACAATGTGGGTGCATACGTTATTGAGGAAATGCCGGTCGTGGGACACGACAATTACGGTTCCGGCATAGTCCATCAGGAACTCCTCCAGCCAGTCGATGGATAAAATATCCAAACCGTTGGTCGGCTCGTCCAGCAGGATAATATCCGGATGGCCAAACAGCGCGCGCGCCAGCAGCACCTTCACCTTCTCTTTTTCCGACAGGCCCGACATCATGGCATACAGCAAATCCGTGCCCAGGCCCAGCCCCTGCAGGAGCTTGCCCGCTTCGGTCTCGGCCTCCCAGCCGTCCATTTCCGCAAATTCCGCTTCCAGCTCGGCGGCCAGATGCCCGTCCTCCTCCGAAAAATCCTCCTTGGCATACAAGGCATCCTTCTGCTGCATCACCTCATACAGCCGCGCGTTACCCTGCAAAATAGTATCCAGCACGGTGAATTCTTCATAGGCGAAGTGATCCTGCTTGAGCACGGACATGCGCCGCTTGGGATCAATCGAAATTTCCCCTTTGGTCGGCTCCAGTTCCCCGGAAAGGATTTTCAAAAAGGTCGATTTCCCCGCCCCGTTCGCGCCAATCACGCCATAGCAGTTGCCGGCGGTAAAGAGCAGGTTCACATCGGAAAATAACGGGACGCCGCTGAAAGACATCCCCAGGTTGGATACGGTAATCATAGTTCCTCCTACATGCGTACAAATTGGTTCCCTGCACGGGGCCTTACAGCCTGCGCAGGACAAAAATCAGGCCCAAAAGCCCGCAAACGCTTGCCGCCACCCCGCAGACAATCGAAAGACCATCTACTCCCAGCGGGCCGAATACCATGGCGATCAGGGCCAGCACCATCCCCACAAAAAAGCAGGCTGCGCCAACCTGCATCTCTTTACTCTGCAATCCCAGCACCTCCCCCGACAAACAACGCGTCGCACAAACGGCCGAATTGTTCCATCGACAGCTGCTCGGCCCGTGCGGAAGGGGGAATTCCCGCCTGTTCCAGCGCGGCGGCCACAGCAGGCTTTTCCCGTGAAAGGCCGGCGCACAGGGCATTGCTTACCGTCTTTCTCCGCTGTCCAAAGGCGGCGCGCACCAGACGGAAAAAATCCCGCTCCGGGGCGGCCAGGGAAACCGGCGGCTTCTCCCGGATGGCCAAACGGATTACAGCGGAATCCACCTGCGGGGCGGGCAAAAAACTCTCCCGCGGGACGTCGAACAGGATTTCCGGCTGCGCGTAATACTGCACCGCTACGCTCACGGCGCCGCACTGGCGGGAACCCGGCTGGGCACAGATCCGCTCAGCGGCCTCCTTTTGCACCATCACGGTGATAGATTCCACCGCCAGGCGTTCTTCCAGTAGCTTCATAAGGATCGGCGAGGTGATGTAGTACGGTAAATTCGCGCACACCGTCACCCGCAGCCCTGCAAATTCCTGCGCAAGCAGGCTGGCTACGTCCATCTCCAGCACGTCTCCCGGCACAATTTTGACGGTATCGAAATCCGCCAGGGTCTCTGCGAGCACCGCCGGGAGCCGTTTATCCAGTTCAACCGCGACTACTTTTTCCGCCCGCATCGCGAGCTGCTGCGTCAATACCCCACAGCCGGGGCCGATCTCCAGCACGCCTACACCCGGGCCCGCCCCGCACGCCTCCGCCATGCGGGGGCATACCGTAGGATCGATAAGGAAATTCTGCCCCAGCGCCTTGGAAAAATGGAATCCATGCCGGGAAAGGATCCGTTTGACTTCCCGGATATCGGATAAATCTTTCACACGCCGCCCCCTTTCATCCTACTGTCCAGCGAAGGATCTGTTCTGTTAAAAACACGGCCGCCGCGGCGCCTACCGCCACGGTGAGCAGTCCCCGGCGGAAAAATGCCAGTGTCACCGCCACCGCCAGGCCGACCAATCCGGAAGGCAGGCCGCCGGTGGAAAATAAAACGCCGGGGAACGTCATGGCTGCCAGCACCGCATACGGTACATATGCCAGAAAGGATCGGATAAAACGGTTTTGGATCTCCCGCCGGAAAAATACCAGCGGGATCATCCGCACCAGATAGGTGACCGCCGCCATGATAGCGACGCCGAAAAATACATAGGTACTGTCTATCATGGGCTTTCCTCCTCTTTGAGAGGAAATTTCCAAGCGGCAAAGCCCGCCGCAAGCACCGCGCAGATCAGGATAACCCATCCCTCGGAAAGCTGGTTCAGCCAGGGGATCCAGGTAAAGCAGGCGCTCAGTCCGGCAGCAAGCAAAATGACCAGAAGAACCGGCCGGCATGTGCGCGCGGCCGGGATAATGACTGCGATAAACATGCCGTATAAGGCAATGCCCAACGCCGTGCGTATCGATTCCGGCAGAAACCCCGCCGCCGTCGCACCCAGCAGCGTGCCGCCGGCCCAGCCCAAATAGGGCGTAAGGATCAACCCCGCCATATACCGGCTGTTCAGCTTGCCCTTCTGCTGCGACGCAACGGCAAAGACCTCGTCGGTGACGCCAAAGGAAACGGCCAGCCGCTCCAGAATCCCCATGCGCGCCTCTACTTTCTGCGACAGCGACAGCGACATCAGCATATACCGGATGTTAATCACAAATGTCGTCACTGCGATCTCCACATACATCGCGCCGGACAAAATCAAATTCGTGCCGGCCAGTTGCCCGGCAGAGGTGAGGTTTGTCAGGGAGATCAGTACGGCCGTCCACGGGGATAACCCTCCCTGCACAGCCATCATACCAAACGCTGCCGATACCGACACATACCCCAGGCAGATCGGCAGCCCGTCACGCAGCCCCTTGCGGAACGTCAGCGGGATCGGCTGCCTGCCGTCCCTCTCCGCTTCCGGTTTCTTTCCAAAAAGGCGTTTTCTTTTTTCACGCCATCCCATACCGCCGCCCCCTTACCGGGGAGATGGCCGGCCCGTTTACAAAAGGGAGCACACCAGGTCCCCCATTTCCTCACAGGTTACCTTTTTCTGCGCTCCGCCCTCCCGGTAAATATCCGGGGTGCGGGCCTGTGTCAGCGCCTTGCTTACCGCATCTTCGACTGCTTGCGCTGCTTCCGGCTGGCCCAGGGTATACTTGAGCATCATGCCCGCTGACAAAATCGTCGCCAAGGGATTTGCCAACCCGGTACCGGCAATGTCGGGGGCAGAACCGTGAATGGGTTCATACAGCCCGAACTGGTTTTCCCCCAGGCTCGCCGAAGCCAGCATCCCAATGGACCCGCTGATCATCGAAGCCTCATCCGAGAGGATATCCCCAAAAATATTGGAGGTCAAAATCACGTCGAACTGCTTGGGATTGCGCACCAGCTGCATGGCGCAGTTGTCCACATACATATGGCTCAGCTCCACGTCCGGGTATTCCTGGGCCACGCGGGTTACCGTAGCGCGCCACAAGCGGGAGGATTCCAGCACGTTGGCCTTATCCACACTGCACAGCTTTTTGCCGCGCTTTTGCGCCATGGAAAAACCAACCCGGGCAATCCGCTCAATTTCCGGCACGGAATACCGCTCGGTATCGTAGGCGGATTCCACCCCGTCTACGGTCTCGCGTCCGCGCTGGCCAAAATAAATCCCGCCGGTCAGCTCCCGTACCACCAAAATATCGAGCGCGTCGCCGATGATCTCCGCTTTGATGGGGGAAGCCTCCTTCAGCGGCTCAAAAATAACCGCCGGGCGCAGATTGGCAAACAGCCCCAGCGCCCCCCGGATCCCCAAAAGGCCCGCCTCGGGACGCTGATCCCCGGAGAGGGAATCCCATTTGGGGCCGCCGACTGCACCCAGGAGCACCGCGTCTGCTGCCTTGCAGGCAGCCACGGTTTCTTCCGGGAGGGGGCAGCCCTTCTCGTCAATGGCTTCGCCGCCCAGGTAGGCCCGGGTGTAATGCAGGGAAAAACCGAATTTTTCCCCGGCTTTATCAAGTACTTTCACGGCCTGATCCACAATTTCCGGGCCAATGCCGTCGCCTTTTAACACGGTAATTTCATAAGTCTGCATGGGGTATCTTTCCTTTCTTTTTTCACTATTATTTCTTTTGCGCTTCTGCTCGGTTAATGGCGCATACAATCCCTTTGATGGAAGCCAGGCTGATATTCGGATCGATACCCACTCCAAATACTATACCGCCCTGGGGGGTACGAAGCTGGATATACGAAATAGCCTGGGAATCCGCTCCCTGGGAGACGGCGTGTTCATGGTAGGACTGGAAGGTATAATCCGTAATGCCCACGGTTTGCAGAGCCTTGAAGAACGCGTCGATGGGGCCGTTGCCTACGCCGCTGACGGTATGGCCTTGCCCTTGGAAATACAGATTGCCTTCAAAATGCACCTGGGTATCCTGCCCCACATGGTTTTCCTCATACAGCTTGTAACTCTTGAGGGCATACGGCTCGCACACATCCAAATATTCCTTCTGGAACAGATCGAATACTTCCTGCGGCTGAAGTTCCCTTCCGGCGGCGTCGCAGGCGGCCTTGACTACCGCCCCAAATTCCGGATGCATAGCCTTGGGCATATCGTAGCCGAAATTCTGCTGCATGATGAATGCCGCGCCGCCCTTGCCCGACTGGCTGTTGATCCGGATAATCGGCTCATAGGCCCTTCCCACATCGGCCGGGTCCAGCGGCAGGTAGGGGATCTCCCAATACTCGCTGTCATGCTCGCGCTGGTAATCCAGGCCCTTTTTGATCGCGTCCTGGTGCGAGCCCGAAAATGCCGTAAAGACCAGCTCCCCGGCATACGGATGCCGTTCGCCCACCTTCATCTCGGTGCAGCGCTCGTACATCTCCCGGATTTCCTTGAGGTTGGAGAAATCCAGCTTCGGATCCACCCCCTGGCTGTACATATTCATCGCCACATTCATAATGTCCGCATTACCTGTGCGCTCCCCGTTGCCAAACAGCGTGCCTTCCACGCGGTCCGCGCCGGCCATCAGGCCAAGCTCCGTGGCGGCGGTAGCGGTACCGCGGTCGTTGTGCGGGTGGATGCTCACAATGGCGCAGTCCCGGCCCGGCAAATGCCGGCAGAAGTACTCCACCTGATCGGCATAGCAGTTAGGGGTAGCCATTTCTACCGTGTTGGGCAGGTTTAAAATGACCTTCTTTTCCGGTGTGGCCCCCAGTTCTTCGATCACCTTCTGGCAAATCAAGACCGCATTGTCGATTTCCGTGCCGGAAAAGCTCTCGGGGGAATACTCATACCGGATATTCGCCCCGCTGCGGGCGGCTTCTTCCTCTGTGAGCTGGCGGATAAGCCGCGCCCCTTCCACGGCAATATCGATAACCCCCTGCATATCTGTATGGAATACCACTTTTCGCTGGAGCGTAGAGGTGGAGTTGTAAAAATGGATGATCACATTTTTGGCCCCGCGGATGGCTTCAAAGGTCTTATGAATCAGATGGGGGCGCGCCTGGACCAAGACCTGGATGGTCACATCATCGGGGATGAGCCGGCGGTCGATCAGGGTACGCAGGATTTCATACTCGGTTTCCGAAGCGGAAGGGAAGCCGACTTCGATTTCCTTAAACCCAATATCCACCAGTGTCTGGAAAAAGGCCAGTTTTTCTTCCAGGTTCATGGGGTTGACTAAAGCCTGGTTGCCGTCGCGCAAATCCACACTGCACCAGATCGGCGCTTTTTCAATGATTTTATCCGGCCACTGCCGATCCGGCAATGCGACCGGCTGAAATGGAATATATTTTTCATACCCTTGCTTCATAACAAACTCCCCTTTATCAATTTCGTATTTGCGGGGGCCCGATCGCACAAAACACAAAACCCCGGACACAGCGACACGGCGCCATGCCCGGGGCGAATATTCCATTCGCGGTACCACCCTGGTTCAGCCGCCGGTTTGACGGCGGCCCTCAAAACCTCCGGATGAACCGAAGGCCCGGCTGTTAACGCGGCCCAGCGTCCGGCCTTAACAACCCTGCGCAGGATTGCTGGGGCCGGCGGCTCCGGGATGAGCGATACGCAAGGATAGCGTGCCGGCTCACACCAACCGCCGGCTCTCTGGATCGCCCGGATCCTTGCCTTTTTCCCTTCTCAGCCTTTTGCGTTCCCCGTTGCCGGGGAATATAAATATGTTTATCTTTTATTATACTGTCTATTGCCGATTTTGTCAAGTGGATTTTCCATTCTTTTATCCTGGATTCTCTCATCATAAAACAAAAAAGCATCGCACGGCGGGGTGCCGATCTCAGTCCTCCGGTTCCCCATATGCCCGGCGGGCGGCTTCCCTTGCCACATCCATGGCGGAAACTTCCCGCTCCGCTTCCCGGGGCGGGATGGTCTCATACACCTCCGCCACCATGGAACGCATCCACAGCCCCGGCGTGATCCGCAGGGAATAACCGCTGCCCGGCTCGGTCAGCCAGTCATAAAACGGCGCGCGCGGCAGGCCGTAAGTGGAGAGGATCGCCATCAGCGTGCCGCCGTGGGCCACGACTGCCGCATCGGTTATGCCGCTTTGCAAAAGCTCCCTGACCAGCTTTTCAAACGCCAGGCAGGTGCGGTGGATAAACGCCCCGCCGCTCTCCCCAAACGGCGGGGTGGTATGCCCGCCCGACTCCATCCACTCGCGGAACATCGGCTCCTTTTCCAGCTCCTTGGCGGTTTTTCCCTCCCATGCGCCAAAATCGCATTCCCGGAAATCCATAATCACGCGGGGCGGGCAGTCTGGATATACCAATTTGGCCGAGTCCAGGCACCGGCCCAGGGGGGAACTGTAACACACGGCCGCTTTGGGATAAGCCCCGGCCTGTTTTTTCTCCAGCAGCAGGGCTTTGCCTTCGGGGGAAAGAGGGGAATCCGTCACACCGATGTACTGCCCCAGCTTGTTCCCTTCCGAAAGCCCGTGGCGGATCAGATGGATGTGGTATGATTTCATGGCATATCTAGCTCCTTTTTTTCAAAATTCTACTATATGTGGCACTTTACAAATGGTTTATGCTGATGTATACTTTACAAAGTGTTAAAAACATGGCGGTTTCGACAAGGAGGTGCGCGGATGAACCAACATTTTCCGCGGATTATTACCCTATTGCGCAAAGAGCGGGGGCTCAGCCAGAAAAAAGCGGCGGAGGAGCTTTGCATCTCGCAGGCGCTGCTGTCGCATTATGAAAAGGGCATCCGCGAGTGCGGGCTGGATTTCGTGGTGCGGGTTGCGGAGTTCTACCATGTTTCCTGCGATTATCTGCTGGGCCTGTCCCCCAACCGGACCGGCGTGACCATCACGGTGGAGGATCTCCCCGAGCCGGAGGACGGCGGCAAGGAAAACCAGATGCGCGGCAGTATGCTGCCCATCCTGAACAAAAAGCTCATTGCCAACTCGCTCAACATCATCTACAGCTTATTGCAGGAGTGCAACAACAAAGCCCTCACCACCGAGCTTTCCTCCTATCTTTCCGCCAGCGTGTACAAGGCATTCCGCACGCTGTACTCCGCGAATCCCAAAAATCCCCAGGGCATGTTTGCAGCCTCACCCAAGCTGTACAGCGGCCTGTGTGACGCCGTGCAGAGCATTGCCGAAGCCAACAGCCTGTGCCTTGCATCCGGGGAAGCCGTGGGGGACGGCAAAGGTTTGGAGCGCGAAAAAGCCCCGGCCCTTTCCCCTGAGATCCTCTCGGAAAAATTCCCCCTGTTCTCCACCTCGCTGTTCAACCTCGTACAGAACACCGAAAACAAAATGGGCCTGAAAAAACAGAAATAACCCCCTTCGTCCCCACCGGGGGAAAGGCGGCGCTTCCCGCGCCGCCTTTTGTGTTTTTTACCCCTGCTTCTTCCGTTTCCGCAGGAGCAGCAGGCTGCCCAGGGTCCCCATGGCGAGGTAAACCACCCAGAACAACACATAGGTTACAAGGGGCGAGCCTTCTAACACCGGGTAGGGCGCCAGCCCACCCCCGCCCCACACAAAGTTGTACCCCACGGAAAACGGGAGGAACGGGACGACCCAGATGTTGACTGGCCAAAACAGCCGCCGGGCCTTGTCCGCCGTGGCTTTCTCCCCCACCGCCATGCCCACGGCATAAATCATGCATCCTATAATGAGGAAGATAAGGCCTATCGCGGTCGCGGCGGCAACCTGCTCCTCATGCCACACCATGGCCGATACCACAATCCCCATACAGTTAAAGGCCGTGCCGGCAATGGAAAACACGCCGGCATTGGGCTTTTCTTTTTTCTTTGCCGGTTCGTCGGCAACGGGTTCAATCCCTTTGAGGATGTAATCGGTGGTAACGTCAAAAAAATCGCTCAGGAGGACGATTTTTTCCGCGTCGGGCAAGCTCTGCTCGCTTTCCCATTTGGAAACCGACTGCCGGGAAACGCCTATCCTGTCCGCCAGCTCTTCCTGGGATATGCCTTTCGATTTGCGCAAAAGCTGGATTCTGTCTGCAACATTCATGAATAAAACCTCCCTTGTATTGGTTGATGGCAACAGGATAGCACAAAAAGCGGTTGCAACTCTACCACCTTTCCTTGGCAATCCGGCAACCGGCGGCAACATTCCGGTATTTTTTGGCTTTCCTGCGCCCCCTGGGAGAAAGGGGCCGCTCCCTATCCCGGTTTGCCGGACGGCAGCTCCCGGCGGAAATACACCATGTCGATCAGCTGGACCCCGCCTTCGTATATGGGATGATCGTAGTGATCCAGAAAGAAATTTTTCACGCGGTGCGAACGGATAAACCCGCACTTCTCATAAAACGGGACGGTCAGCGGGCTGTCGCCCGTCCCGGCCTGCAAAACGGAATACTTCCCCTGGTATTTTTCCGCGAGAAACTCCACAAGCGCCCGGCCGTATCCCTTCCCATGGTGCGCCGGATCCGTAGCGATATTCTTGATTTCCAGAATCCCATTGCCTTCATCGGTCACGACGCATTCGCCTTTTACCCCGCCGTCTTCCAGCACATACATCACGCCGGCCTCGAGATAGCTGTCTATCCGGTCTTCCTGTTCGTCCGCCAGCAGCAGCAGGGAGAGATACTGCTTTTTATCGCCCTTCACTTCCGTGATTTTCATAGGAGCCCCCTCCTTTCTGATGGCATCGTAATGTCATCCTCATAGGCCATATACAAGCCCTCTTTCAGAAATTTTTCTCTGCGTTCGGACAATCGCCCGCTCTCTTTGCCCATTATACCACGCGCGGCGGGCGTTTGCCACGCTTTTCTTTTTCAGGAAAATAGAAACCCAGCCGGAAAGGGATCCCCGGCTGGGTTTTTATGTTGGTTTCCGTTTTTGCAGATAGCCCCGGGTCTCCTGCGCCACCTCCCCCGAAAGCCCGAACAGCGCGCACAGGTTGGGGATCGCCATGCAGCCATTGAGGGTATCGCAAAGGCTCCACACCAGGTGCAGATCCATTTGACAGCCCAGAAGCGTGACCGCAGAAAACATCAGGCGGTACGAAAGCACGATCCCCCGGCTATGCCGCAGCCCGAATACACCCAATCCGCACAAATAGCGCAGCGCACATTCCCCATAATACGACCAGCCCAGCATCGTCGCAAACGCAAAAAAGGGAATGGCCACTGCAACCAGCCACTGCCCGCCCCGGCCAAACACACTCTGGAACGCCGCCGCACTGAGCGCCGCGCCATCCAGACCAGTATCCAGCACGCCGGTACACAAAATACATAGCGCCGTAATCGTACAAACCACGATGGTATCGATAAAAACCTGGAAAATCCCCCACATGCCCTGTTCCGCCGGTTCCTTGGCGTCAGAAGCCGCGTGCGCCATGACGGAGCTGCCCAGCCCCGCCTCATTGGTGAAAATCCCGCGGGATACCCCCGTGCGCAGGGCTGCCCCGAGGCTGTATCCTCCCACGCCCCCGAGGACCTCCGAAAAGCCGAACGCCCCGGCAAAGATCTGCCCGAACGCCTGCGGGATCCTGTGCCAAAACACCGCCAAAACTGCCAATCCCGCCAGCAAATAGCACAGCGACATGGCCGGCACCAGCTTTTCCGTCACCCGGGCGATGCGCCGGATCCCTCCGGTGAGGATCATCCCCAGCAAAACGGCGGTAACCAGCCCCGTCCAAAACGGCGGGATCCCAAACGCACCCTGGATCGCCATCCCCATGGAATTCGACTGCGCCAGGTTCCCCATCCCGAACGAAGCCAGCACGCACGCCCCGGCAAACACCACCGCCAGGCTTTTGCACTTCAGGCCGTATTCCAGATAATACATCGCGCCGCCGAGAAATCCCCCCTGCCCGTCCGTTTGCCGGTACCGCATCCCGAGCACCGTTTCTGCATACATCGTGGCCATCCCCAATCCCGCGGATACCCACATCCAGAAGATCGCCCCCGGCCCCCCGATCGTCAGGGCCGTCGCCACACCGACAATATTCCCTGTGCCGATGGACCCTGCCAGCGCGGTGGTCAGCGCCTGGAAGGAAGAAATCCCCTTCCCCTCTCCCGAAGTCCGGCGGCGGCAAAACAGGCTCCCCAGGGTTTTGCGCATCCACAGGCGGACGTGCGTCAGAGGGAACCCTTTCAGGCGCACGAAAAACAGGACTCCCGCAAGCAAAATCGCAAGGAGCACCGGCCATCCCCAAAGCACCGGCTGTATCCACCGGTTGGCTTGCTCCAGCCATTGCGTCAAGGCGTTCCCTCCTTCCTTCTCCCCTTAAGCATATGAGACAAACCGTGCAGCCATGCAAAAAAATCCCCGGCAGCGCTCAACCTGCCGAGGACCCATCCGAACTATTTCCGTCCACATTTCAAAACAAAGAAAAATTAAAAGGAATATAAAGTATTTTAGGTATTTTGGGGTAAGGAAAAAGAAAGAGTATTTAGACAAAAAACTGCAATGAAAACAAAAAGGGAAACTTTAACCTTTGTACAGTTGCCGGAGAGTTAATAGCTGTCGCTCAATACACTCCATTCCCCCGTTGAACTGGAGAAACCAAGCGTCAGATATTTTACCGTCCCGCTTGCGTCGGAGCTGTCCGCAGCTTCAAAGATCACCAACTCGCCAGGCTCATAGGCCGCCTGGTAAACGGCGTATCGATCCTCTTCCGTACACAGGGTAAGAGCCGGTGCGTCACTTCCGTTCTCTTGATAATACGCCTCTGCTTCCGCAAGAGCCAGCTCCTGAATTTCTGCGGTAATGCCTTCGACCATGCTCGAGGAAGCTGTACCTCCTTCACTCGACCCGTCAAGGCCCGCGCTCGATGTGTCTTCTTCCCCGCTGGAAGTCCCGTATGTAGCGGAGTAAGAAGAGCTGCCGGTTCCATTCCTGTCTTCTTCCGAAGAAGCCTCTCCGGTAGAATTTTCGGTGCCCGCACATCCGGCAAACGCCAGGCAGACACCAGCCGCGCACAGGGCAAGAACCAGGGGTTTTCCTCGCATGTATCACACTCCTTTCGTATTTGGGATGCTTTTATTGTACCCCCCGTTTGTGAAATCCACATGGCAGGAATTTGAAAATTCCCGGGAGAAACCTTCCTGTTTTCTCCCCCTGGTTTTCAGACAGCCTTCACAAAAAACACACAATCGTTCCTCCCCTGTTCCCAATCGGTTCCGGCCTCTGGCAAAGGAATCCCTGTGCAACCCTATTATACAAGCACGGCGGTATTTTTTTATACATTTTACCCAACTAATCTCCAACTTATTTGAAAAAACGCGCGAAAATAAACGAAAGCCCCCTTGCTATTTTTTTCATTTGTGGTATGATAAAACTAACCAGACAGACGGGATACCAGGAAAGGAAGTTATCGCTATGCCAAAACAGCAAAATACCCCCAACACCGCCGCACGGCCGGAAGAAAACAACGTGCCGCTATACCTTTTTCATCAAGGCGCCAACTATCAGGCATATGAGTTTATGGGCGTACATAAAACTATCCTAGACGGCAGGGAAGGCATGATCTGCCGCGTGTGGGCCCCCAATGCCCTTCGCGTGTCCATTGCAGGGGATTTCAACAAATGGAAAGAAGGCGAATTCCCCTTGCAGACCATCAGCGACGGCGTGTGGGAAACTTTCCTGCCTTTTGTCCTCGAACCCTACGCCGCATACAAATTCTGCATTGTGTGCGAGGACGGCAAAACCCGGCTCAAAAGCGACCCGTACGCTTACCACTTTGAAACCCGGCCCGGCACGGCTTCCAAATATTACGATATCGAGGGGTATGCATGGCATGACGAAGCCTGGTTCCGCCAAAAGGCCAGAAAACCGCATTACAGCCAGCCCGTCAATATCTACGAAATCCATCTGGGATCCTGGCGGCGGTATGCGGACGGCCATGTCTTTTCCTACGGGAAGCTGGCGGAAGAGCTAATCCCGTATATCCACGAAATGGGCTACACCCATGTGGAACTCATGCCCATCACCGAATACCCGCTCGATGCTTCCTGGGGGTACCAGGTCACCGGGTATTTCGCCCCCACCTCACGCTATGGGGAGCCCAAGGAGTTTATGGCATTTGTGGATACGCTCCATCAGGCGGGGATTGGGGTAATTATGGACTGGGTGCCCGCGCATTTCCCCAAGGACGAGTCCGGCCTGGCCCGGTTTGACGGCACCCCCTGCTACGAGTACGCCGATCCCCGCAAGGGGGAACACCGCGACTGGGGCACGCTGGTCTTTGATTACGGCCGCAGCGAGGTACTCAGCTTCCTGATTTCCAGCGTAGTATTCTGGGTAAAAAAATACCATATCGACGGGATCCGGGTGGACGCCGTCGCATCCATGCTCTATCTGGACTACAGCCGCAAGGACGGCGAATGGGTACCCAACAAGGACGGCGGCAAGGAAAACCTCGAAGCGGTGGCGTTCCTGCAAAAGCTCAACGAGGCAGTTTTTGCCATAGCGCCCGAGATCCTGATGATTGCCGAGGAATCCACCTGCTGGCCCCTGGTATCCAAACCCACCTACTGCGGCGGTCTGGGCTTCAATTATAAGTGGAATATGGGCTGGATGAACGATATGCTCCATTACATGTCGCTGGATCCCATCCACCGCAAGTTCAACCACGATAATCTGACCTTTTCCTTTTTCTATGCCTTTTCGGAGAATTTCATCCTGCCCATCTCACACGACGAAGTCGTACACGGCAAAGGTTCCCTTCTGAACAAGATGCCGGGCTCCCACGAAGAAAAACTCGCCAATCTCAAAACCTTTATGGCCTACATGATGGCCCATCCGGGGAAAAAGCTGATCTTCATGGGTACGGAACTGGGGCAGTTTGCAGAGTGGAACTATGAGAAGGAACTCGACTGGCAGCTCCTGGAATATCCGCTGCACCAGCACGCCCATGCCTTTTTCCAGGCCCTCAACCACTTCTATTTGGAATGCCCTTGCCTGTGGCAGGTAGATTTCTCCTGGGAGGGCTTTGCCTGGATCGCCCACGACGACAATGAACAAAGTGTAATTGCTTTCCGGCGGTTTGATGCAAGCGGCAATGAAATCCTGATTGTGTGCAATTTTGTACCGGTACAGCGGGAAAATTACCGCATCGGCGCGCCGTTCGACGGCATATACACCGAGATTTTCAACACGGACGCCGAACGGTTCGGAGGGAAAGGGATATCCAACGGGGACGCTATCCATACGGAACCCATCCCCATGCATGGCCATGACCAAAGCCTGTCGCTTACCTTGCCCGCCATGTCGGCCCTGTATTTCAAGTGTAAACGCAAAAAACCGAAAAAGCCAGCCCCAGCCCTGGCAGAAGCCGGGACAGCGCGTAAAAAAGTACCGGTTTCCCCTGCAAAACCCAAGACGGCCCCAAAAACCAACCGGGCGTCTAAAAGCAAGCTCCCTTCTGCCTGAAGACGGACGGGATTCTAAAAGGAGGAATTCAAGAGCCATGTTGTTACCGAAACAAGAAGTGGTCGCCATGCTGCTGGCCGGCGGACAAGGCAGCCGCCTGGGCGTGCTGACCAAAAACCTCGCCAAGCCGGCCGTGCCGTACGGCGGGAAATACCGCATCATCGACTTCCCGCTTTCCAACTGCGTCAATTCCGGCATCAAGACGGTAGGAGTGCTCACCCAATACCAGCCTCTGGTGCTCAACGATTATATCGGCAACGGCCAGCCATGGGATCTGGACCGGATGAATGCCGGCGTACATATCCTTCCCCCCTATCAGCACAGCAACAAATCCGACTGGTACAAAGGGACTGCAAATGCCATTTATCAGAATATGCACTTTATCGAACGCTACGACCCCGACTATGTGGTGATCCTTTCAGGCGACCACATCTATAAAATGGACTACTCCAAGATGGTGGACTACCACAAAAAGAACCATGCCGCCTGTACCATTGCGGAAATCGAGGTGCCCATGGAAGAAGCGTCGCGGTTCGGGATTTTGAACACCCGGCCCGACGGTTCGATTTACGAATTCGATGAAAAGCCCAAGGTTCCCAAAAGCAACAAGGCCTCCATGGGAATCTATGTCTTTTCGTGGGAGAAGCTGCGGCAATACCTCATCGCGGACGAACAAAATCCCGCTTCCTCCAATGATTTTGGTTCCGACGTACTGCCCGCCATGCTGGCCGCCGGGGAACGCATGATGGCCTATGAATTTTCGGGATACTGGAAGGATGTAGGCACCATCAACAGCCTGTGGGAATCGAATATGGATCTGCTCAATCCCAAGATCGAGCTGGATCTGAGCGAGGAAAAATGGAAAATCTATTCCCGCAACCCGGTCATGCCTCCCCATTATATCGGCGGCCATGCCCAGGTACAGAATTCCCTCATTACCGAAGGCTGCAACGTCTATGGGCAGATTGATTTTACCGTGCTGTTTGAAGGGGTTACCGTCGGCGAAGGGGCGGTCGTGCGGGATTCCATCCTCATGCCGGGCGCGGTGGTGGAGGAAGGCGCGTGCGTACAGTACGCGATCATTGGGGAAAACGCCGTGGTGTGCCGGAATGCTGTCATTGGGGCCCGTCCGGAAGACATGCAGGACATGGACGCCTGGGGGATCGCCGTAGTTGGGGAAAACTGTGTGATACCGGAAGCCGCCGTACTGCCCCCCAAGGCGATGATTGACGTAGAAACCAACAGCAAGGAGAAAGAACTATGCATGGCAACAATGTAGTGGGTGTGTTATTCGCCAACATACACGACGATAAAGTACGGGAACTCACCGAACGGCGCACTATGGCTTCCATCCCGTTTGGCGGGCGCTACCGCCTGATTGATTTCCCCCTGTCGAATATGGTCAACTCCGGGATAAGCAAGGTGGGTGTGATTACCGAGAACAACTACCAGTCGCTGATGGATCACCTTGGTTCGGGCAAAGCCTGGGATTTATCCCGCAAGCGCGAAGGGCTTTTTCTCCTTCCCCCGTTCGATCCTCGAGGAAATCCCCACAGCAGCCGGATCGAATCACTGTATTCGATCCGCCGGTTCCTGGTATCCTCCAAGTCCGCAGAGTTCGTCCTGCTGAGCGACTGCGACGTCATCTGCAACATCGACTACCGCGAAATGGTGGATTTCCATGTGCAGCAGGGCGCGGATCTCACCATCGTGTATACCCGCGGAGCCCCGCCCGAAAAAATGAGCAATCCCATCGTGCTGCAAATGGAACCGGACGGCCGGGTCAACAACCTGCTGGTTGCCCCAAAAGAACCAGGGGCCTGCTGTTACGGGCTGAATATGTACCTGCTCCGCCGGGATTTGCTCGTGCAGCTCATTGACGACTGCGTCAGCCGCAACCTGTACAGCTTCAAACGCGATCTCCTCCTGCGCAGCCTGTCCAGCTATTCCTATTACGGGTATGAATTTTCTGGGTACTGCCATACGATCTGTTCCCCTCTGGACTATTACCAGGCCAACATGGAACTGATGGACCCTGCCGTACGCGGCCAGCTTTTTAATCCCAAACGCCCAATCTATACCAAGGTGCGCGACGACATGCCCGCCCGCTATGGCCTTGGTTCCCAAATCCGCAGTTCCCTGGTAGCCGACGGCTGCGTAATTGAGGGGGAAGTGGATAATTGCATCTTATTCCGCGGGGTCAAGGTAGGCAAAGGCTCCCGGCTGGAAAACTGTGTGATCCTCCAGGACACCGTGATCGGCACGGGATGCCGGCTGAATTATGTGATTGCAGATAAAGACGTCCTTATCCGGGATCAGCGCACGCTGACAGGATTTGACTCTTATCCGATGTTTATCCGAAAAGGCAGCATCGTATAACCTGTCTGAAAGAAACATACCAGAAAGGTTGGTGAAACTTTTGAAAGTATTATATTGCACGAGCGAAGCGCAGCCATTTATTGCAACCGGCGGGCTGGGGGATGTCGCTGGTTCCCTTCCCCAGGCCCTGCGTCAGCGATTGATTGGCTGCCGGGTAGTTATGCCGTTATACGAAGATATCCCGCAGGAATACCGGGACAATATGAAATTCCTCACAAGTTTATCCGTCCCCGTGGCCTGGCGGCGGCAATACTGCGGTATCTTTGAATACAAGGTAGGCGGCGTCATCTATTATTTTATTGATAATCAGTATTATTTTAAACGCAGCGGTATTTACGGGCACTACGACGACGCGGAACGGTTTGCGTTTTTTTCGCGGGCTATCCTGGAAATGCTTCCCTGCATTGATTTCCAGCCCGACGTGATCCACTGCAACGACTGGCAGACTGCCCTTACGCCCGTCTATTTCCAGCTGTTCTATGTCCACAACGAATGGTACTCCCAAATCAAAACCCTGTTTACCATCCATAACATCCAGTACCAGGGGAAATACGGCCTGGAGCTTACACGGGACGTGCTTGGGATCCCGGATTCCGAGGTCTCCCTCATCGAATACGATAAATGCGTCAATTTCCTCAAGGGGGCCGTTGAGTGCAGCCATTGGATCAATACGGTCAGCCCCACCTATGCGCAGGAAATTTTAAACCCCTGGTTCTCCCACGGGCTTGACCGGATCCTCCGCGAGCGTTCCTGGAAGCTGTCCGGCATCCTCAACGGTATCGATACGAAAAGCTACGATCCTGCCAGCGATCCCGACATTTTTGCCCCCTATAACGCTGACGATCCCGCGGGGAAGGCTGTCAACAAACAAAAACTACAGGAACGGCTGGGTTTGGAACAAAATCCTTCCCTCCCCTTAATCGGCATGGTGACCCGCTTGGTTGCCCAAAAAGGGCTGGATCTCGTGAAAGAAGGACTCGAGCAGCTTTTGTGGGAAACCAACCTGCAATTTGTGATTTTAGGCTCGGGGGACTGGGAATACGAAAGTTATTTCCGGGACATGCAGGAAAAATTCCCCGGCCGGCTGGTAGCCTGCCATGGGTTTGTGCCGGAGCTTTCCCGCAAAATTTATGCCGGATCCGACATTTTCCTCATGCCTTCCAAGAGCGAACCGTGCGGGCTCTCCCAAATGATTGCCCTGCGGTATGGTTCGATCCCGGTAGTGCGGGAAACCGGTGGGCTGCGGGATTCCATCACCGACAGCGGGGATGAAAAAGGCAACGGGTTTACCTTTTCTTCTTACCACAGCGGGGATATGATCCATGCCGTACACCGGGCTTTAAGCGGATACGCCAACCCGGAAGGATGGCAAATCCTCATGAAACGGGCCATGAAGTGCGACAACAGCTGGGGGGCTTCCGCTAAACAGTACATCCACCTCTACCGGGAACTGACCGGTCAATAAACCACCTGAAAAACAAAAAAGCCAGGATACGGTATCCTGGCTTTTTATTATGTTCAGGGGGATTTGTCCACTATAACAAGAACCAGATTACTTCCTGCCTCCATTAAAGATAGACATAATGTCGGTAAAGGTATCGTCATCATCATCCAGGGTGCCTCTGGGCTCCGGCGGAGGAGCTGTCTTTGCATCCGGGCTGGAAGAAGAGAACAGGTTCTTGGAATCGGATTCCGGCTTTTTCGAGCTTTGTTCCATTGCCAGCAGATTTTCATCCGAACCGGTCGCAATAACGGTCACGCTCATTTCATCTTCCATGTTCTCATCAAATGCAGTACCCCAAATGATATTGGCGTCGGGATGCACCATTTCGGCAATCATCTCCGAAGCAACGGTGACCTCGTCCAGCCCAATGTCAGGCGAAGAAGTAATGTTGATGATAACCCCTCTGGCCCCGCTGATGGAGGTTTCGAGCAGCGGGCTGGAGATGGCCATTTTTGCCGCCTGCGAAGCCTTGTCCTTTCCGGTGGCATGTCCTACGCCCATGTGGGCATAGCCGGCATCCTTCATCACGGAAGTGATATCCGCAAAGTCCAGGTTGACAATGCCCGGCAGCTTGATCAGGTCGGAAATACTCTGCACACCCTGGCGCAGCACGTCATCCGCAATGGTAAACGCATTGAGCAGGGTGATCTTCTGTTCCGTGGCCAAGTGCAGGCGTTCATTCGGGATCACCACCAGGGAATCCACATGCTCCCGCAGGGCAGCAATGCCGGCTTCCGCCTGTTCCATACGGCGCTTGCCTTCAAAAGCAAACGGCTTAGTCACCACGCCCACCGTCAGGATGCCCATATCGCGGGCCACTTCGGCTACAATCGGTGCGGCACCAGTGCCTGTACCGCCGCCCATGCCTGCTGTAATGAACACCATGTCCGTCCCGCGGATCGCGGCGGCAATGGCTTCCCGGCTTTCCTGGGCAGCTTTTTCACCCACTTCCGGTTTCGCGCCGGCGCCCTTGCACTGGGTTACTTTTTCACCAATCTGGATTTTCTGGGTTGCTTTCGAACGCTGGAGCGCCTGCCGGTCGGTGTTGACAGTGATAAACTCCACACCCTTTACCCCGGCGGCAATCATGCGGTCTACGGCGTTACCGCCGCCGCCGCCTACGCCGATTACTTTTATTTGGACGGTATCGTCAATTTCATTATCAATCTCAAAAGCCATATCGACTCCCCCTTATCCTGCTATTTCCAAAATAAAATATATTCTTGTGACATCCTATGAAAAAACAACGAGTATTTCCTTTCTATTATATACGTTACCTTGAATCCCGTCAATACCTACAAAGATTTTCACAAAATTTCCGGCTGATTTTTTCCGGTTAAAAACCGGGTTAAGCGGCAGGATCGGCTGTTTGGGAAGCACTGCCGGAGGAGACGCCGGAACTGTCTGCGGAACTTGCCGGATCGGACGCCGAAGACGTGCTGGAAGAGGCAGAAGCTGTAGAAGAACTGCTGATGCTGTAATCCGGATTGAAATACGCTTCATTGGTTTCTCTTGCCAGGGAAACATCCAGTTCGCCTTTCTCGTTCTCTCCGATCTCCTGCCGCGCCACAATCAGGCTGCGGACAAACTGCATCTTGTAATCCAAATCCGTAGGCAGTCCCAGTTTAATGGTAATCCGATCGTCATATACCAGCTTCAAGTTATACGGATCGCTGATATCGATCTGTGTGATCTGATCCAGATCGTTATCATGCGCAATGGTAGCCAGGCTTTCGATCATTTCCTGCTGCTGCGGATCGGCATATGTTACCATCTGGCCGATTTCCGTCTGGGAAAGATCTACGCCAATCAGGACGGGAACCCCTTCCGGCAAGGCGGAAACCTGTTCAAGCGCCTTCCCGTTGGCCCCGATAATCAGATACCCGGCTACATTCTGTACAGCGCCTGCAATCACCACATCGTCTACCTGGATAACTACACGTCCGGGCAGATGGCGGGAAATCCGGACCGAACCGACATAGGGAAGCTCCTGTTCCAGCCGTTCGATCGCAGCACCCTTATCCATCATAAAGAGGTTTTCCCCTTCCTGTATGCCGCTGGTCTCCAAGATTTCTTCCATACTGTAGCGCGATACGCCCGTGACCTCAATCGTATCAATTTTAAATAAGACGGTAACCGAAAGGGTAACCCCTGCGGCAACCACCGCTAAAAACAACGAGATATAAAACAGGATCCACTTGCGCCGTTTGCGTTTTGCCCGCTGTTCCGGGGTCAGCTGGGGCTTGGGTTTTCTCTTCTTTTTTTTGACGGCAGGCTCTTTCCGAGGCTTGTCCTTCTTTTTTGAGGAAGGCGGTTTGCCCTTCGGTTTTTGTCCCCGGGAGGCTTGTCCTTCTTCCCCGGGCCGCCGGGGAGCCTCCTCCCGGCGGTAAGCGGTTTGTTCCTGTTGCTGCCGGGCGGCCTGGCGGTTACGCCGGGCCATTTCCTGACGCATTTCCCGCTCATCCCTTCCTGGGGAATCCGGCGGACGGGTTGGGGCTGCCCGGCCCGGCGGCCTGGCAGAAGAAGCCGGAGGCGGACGGTTCCTCTCCCGAGCGGGAGGGCCGGCAGACTGGGAAGCAGCCGGTTGTTTCTGTTTGGCTTCTTTTTCCTTTTGATTCATCCGATCGAAATAATCAAAGTTATACTCTTTTCCTGCCAATTTGCCGCCTCCTTTCCTCAAAATCAAGATGTTCCGTTTACGAAATGCGGGTTATGTTCGCTCCCAATGCATGCAGCATCCCTTCCAGGGATTCATATCCCCGATCAATGTAGTTGACTCCCCATACCTGCGTGATCCCTTCCGCGGCCAAACCGGCCACCGTCAGTGCAGCCCCGCCCCGCAGGTCGGCTGCCTGCACCGCCGTACCCGACAGGCGCGAGACGCCTTCCACCACGGCCACCCGGCCTTCCACTTTGATCGAAGCCCCCAGACGTACCAACTCGCCCACATGTTTATAGCGGTTTTCAAAAATATTTTCTACAAATACGCTGGTCCCTTTAGCCAGGCATGCCACAGGCATCACCGGCGCCTGCGCGTCGGTGGGGAACCCCGGATACGGCATTGTCCGCACATGCTTCACCGCCTGCAAAATGGCAGGGGGAAGGATTTCCAGTTCTTTTCCCTCACAGCGGAACTGGCATCCCGCTTCCTCAAATACGGACAGGATGGATTCCAGATGCACCGGTTCCACCCGGCGGAGCAGCACCCGGCTGTGAGTAACGGCAGCAGCGGAAAGCAGGGTCGCGGCAACAATGCGGTCAGGGATAATGGTATGCTCGCACCCGTGCAGACGGGACACCCCCTGGATGGAAATCGTGCTGTCGCCCGCCCCTTGGATCTTTGCCCCGCAGGCATTCAGGAAATCCGCCAAATCACAGATTTCCGGTTCGCAGGCGGCATTGGTCAATATGGTGGTCCCTTTGGCCAGCACCGCAGCCAGCATGACATTCTCCGTCGCCCCCACACTCGGGAATGCCAGATGGATCCGCTTCCCCCGCAGCCCATGCTTGGCAGAACAATGCAGGCAGCCATGATCCTCGCGGATCTGTACGCCCAGCTTTTTGAGCGCCGCCAGATGCAGATCAATCGGCCGGGGCCCCAGTTCGCACCCGCCGGGAAACGACAATCGGGCTTCTCCCATGCGGGCCAGGATCGCGCCTAAAAACACGATGGAAGATCGCATTTCCCGCATCAGGGTATCGGGGATTTCCTTCCCGGTCACGGACTGTGCATGAACGATTACCGTCCCGCCTTCCCGCTTGACACGGCAACCCAGGTGCCGCAGGATTTTCAGGGTAGCATCCACATCCGACAGCCGGGGACAATTATGCAGCGTACATTCCCCGCCGCTGAGCAGGCAGGCCGCTAAAATGGGGAGGGCGCTGTTTTTTGCCCCATGGACGGTAACCTCTCCTTCCAATTTGCAAGGCCCTTGAATCTGTAGCTTTGACACAACCAACACCCTTTCCCCATAGAATTGCACCACGAAAGTGGCACCGGTCTATTCTATGTGGAAACGGGAAATGTGTGAAATCCTGTTCCTAGGCTCCCTTCACCAGCTCCTGCAATACCGCGTAAATCCGCTCGTTGGCGTCGAGGATGGCCATTTGTCTGGCATGGCGTCCCAGTTCTTCTGCGCCGCCCGGCCGGGAGAAGATCTCCTCCACCCGCTGACAGAGCAGGGGGCCGGTGAGATCCTTTTCTTCCAGCACCACCGCCGCCCCGCGGTTGGCCATAGCCATCGCGTTGTGGTACTGATGGTTTTCCGCCACATTAGGGGAAGGGATTAAAATCGCGCCTTTCCCCTGGGCCTGGAGCTCGCTGAGGGTAATCGCCCCGGCCCGGCAGATAACCAAATCCGCGGCAGCCAGGCATTCGGGCATGTTGTCGATGTATTCGCGGACCTGGATCTCCGGGTGCCGGGAAAGTTCCAGACCCTTTTCCCGGAGCAGATCCGGCATCCATTTGCCGTATTGCCCATAGCCGTGGATATGCTGATACTTGCCATGTTTCGCGGATTCCGCGAGCAAATCGGCTGCCGCTTCGTTGATGCTGCGCGCCCCCAGGCTTCCGCCAAAAGAAAGGATCAAAGGCCGTTCGTCCAGCCCCAAAGCCTTGCGGGAAGCCTCCCTGTCTGCCCGCAGGATCGCCTGACGGACGGGATTGCCGGTCAGGACGCAATGTGCGGAGGGATCCAAGTGCTTGCGTGCATCCTCCACCGCCAGCATGACCCGGTTCACCTGCTTGGAAAGCATCTTATTCGTCACGCCAGGAAAGGCATTCTGTTCGTGGACGGCTGCCGGAATCCCGAGTTTGACGGCTTCCCGCAGGACCGGGCCGCTGACATAGCCGCCCGTTCCCACACAGACGTCCGGTGCAAATTCCCGCAGGATGTCGCGCGCTTCCCCGCTGGCGTGAAACACCCTGACCAACGTTTTCATGTTCCGTCCAATATTTTGCAGTGTGAGTTTGCGCTGAAAGCCCGAAATCACAATGCTGCGAAATGCAAAATTGGCGGCGGGAACCAAGCGTTCCTCCATGCCGCCTTTTGCGCCAATATACAATATCTCCGCCTGCGGGTCCTGTTCGCGCACATATCCCGCAATCGCCAAAGCCGGATTAATATGGCCGGCCGTGCCGCCGCCCGCCAACACGATCTTCAATTGCAAACCACACCTTTCTTCCTGGCTATGTCTTTTCTATGGTAGAGGAACGGGAAATCGAAAGCAAAATCCCCATCTGCGCCAGCATAATGATCAGCGCCGTACCACCGTAACTGAAAAACGGAAGGCTGATCCCGGTATTGGGGATCGTATTGGTGACCACCCCGATATTGAGCACCACCTGGATCCCTACCTGGGCGATCAGGCCGACTCCCAGCAGCATCCCAAACTTATCCTTGGCACGCAGGGAGATGACAATCCCCCGCCACACCAGCAGGGCGAACAAAAGGACAATCAGCAGCGCGCCTACAAATCCCAATTCCTCGCATACAATAGCAAAGATAAAGTCGTTTTGCGGCTCCGGCAGCCACAGGTACTTCTGCCGCGACTGCCCCAGCCCCACGCCCATCCAGCCGCCGGATCCAATCGCATACAAGGAATTGCGGGTCTGCCAGGTATCCACCCCCGTCGGCGGATCAAAGGGGTTCAGCCAGCCCATGATCCGGTCGGTAGCATAGTTGCCGGAAAGCAGTACCACCAGTGCGCCAACCGCTACAACAGCCAGCACAATCGCAAACCACCGCTTTTTCACCCCGCCGATGAACAGCATAATACCGGAAATCGAGAGCAGGATGATGGAAGCGG
This sequence comes from uncultured Clostridia bacterium, assembly GCA_904397205.1. Taxonomy (GTDB): domain Bacteria; phylum Bacillota; class Clostridia; order Oscillospirales; family Acutalibacteraceae; genus UMGS1071. Next base: position 3,556 of record CAJFOO010000003.1, on the reverse strand, counting down.
AAAAGTGCGGCTCCAGCACGACCAGCCCCACCGTGATTGCTACCACAATCAGGTTGGGGATAATCCCCGTGCGGAAAGTATTCATCTTCTTAAAATTGAGCGAGATATAATGGGCAAACCACAAAATCAAGGCAAATTTCGCGATCTCCGACGGCTGGAACGTAAAGATCCCCAGATTGATCCACCGATGGACATTATTTGTCGCAGGAAGCACCAGCGTCACGGCCAAAAGCCCCCAGGAAGCAATGATGCCGACAAGGGCAAATTTGCGCAGGATATGATAATCCATATACGAAAGGAGGATGGCAATCCCCACGCCGACCACGGCGAAGATCCCCTGCCGCAGGATATATGTGAAGCTGCTGCCCGTATTGTAATAGGCGTTGGCGTAGCTGGCCGAAAACAGCATGATCAGCCCAATGACAACCAGTGTAAGCAGCAACAGCAGGAACGGCAGATCCAAGCCGGAACGGGATGAAAACAGCCGGAACCGTTTGGACTGCTTGCCAAGCACCACCCCGCCTGCCTGCAATGCGCGGGCAGGTTCTTTTCGCTTTGGGGCACGGGCGCCCTGCCCTGTGTGTGAAGACCGCCGCTGCGCGCCGGAAGAGGGCCGCAGGCCAGCAGATGCCTGGCGGGAAGAAGAGGGGCGTTGCTGCATGATGTTCCTCCTTTCTATGGGAATCCAGGATTTTTTACTGTTACAAACAGCCGAGCAGGACTAAAAAGACACAGCCAATCCCCATCAGGATCGTGACGGCGCTGGCAACAATACAAATTTTCATTTCTCCCCATCCGCACATCTCAAAATGATGGTGGATCGGGCTCATTTTAAATAACCGCTTGCCATGGGTCAGCTTAAAATAGGACACTTGTAATACTACGGAGAGAATCTCCAAAATATACACGATCCCCAGCGGGAAAAGCAAAACCGGCAAGTCCGTGCCAAATGCCAGCGCACAGACCATCCCGCCCAAAAACAGGGAGCCCGTATCGCCCATAAATACCTTGGCCGGATTGAAATTCCACAGCAGGAAGCCCATACATCCCCCTGCCGACGCCACAGCCAGGATACTCATCCCGCCCATGTTCAGAAAACTGGAAATCAGCATGAAGAAAATACAGTAAAAGAAGGTAACCGAACCATTCAGCCCGTCGATCCCATCGGTAAAGTTGACGGCATTGACCATCCCCACAATGATAAACAGGGACAAAATCCAATACGCAATTCCCAAATCGACCATCCCGGCAAAGGGGATCATGGTCTGGGAGGTCCCTCCCGAAAGGAACACGCTCACCAAATACGCGCCTGCTACCAAAAATTGCAGGATCAGCTTCTGCCAGGCCCGCAGCCCCAGGTTCCGCTTTTTGACCACCTTGATATAATCATCCAAAAAGCCAACGGCTCCAAACGCCAGGGCCATCAGCAGCCCGCCGACTACCTTCACGGTCATCAGCCAGGTCTCGGCCACCTGCAACGAATTGTTTTGCCGCAGGAAGGCATAGTAGATGGGCAGGCAAACGGCAACTGCCGCCACAATCCCAATAATGAACATGATCCCGCCCATGGTCGGCGTGCCTGATTTCCCCGCATGCCATTTCGGGCCTTCTTCACGGATGGTCTGCCCAAATTTGACCCGCTGCAAAAAGGGGATAAACCATTTCCCCAGAGCCGCCGTCACACCAAACCCAATGGCAGCCGCCAATGCTGTCCAAATTCCAATCATACGTCGTTCCACCTTTTTTCAGGATGCCCCGAAAGGCTCCCCCTTCTTTTTCCACATCCCCGCCGCAGCCGGGCTACACGCGCAGCCGGCTAAGCGCTTCCAGCACTTCTGCGAAAGGGGCCCCGCAGGCCAGCACCGCTGCCGCCGCAAACAAATAGCCGCGCCGCCGCGCAGGGGAGAGATCCGGCAGGCAAACCCTCCCCACAACCTCTCCATGCACCAGCTCAAATATCTTGCCTTCCCCGCGGGATTCCAGCGGCCCGCGCAACGCAACGCCGGCTTGCCCTTGCGGAAAAGAATACATCAGGCGTTCTTCAGCGCACTCTTTTTCCGGGTCCCCTTCCTGGATATGAAGAGGGAAGCCCTGAGGATCCGCTTCTTCCTGCCCCCAGGGATGGAATAAAGCGTAACGCTGCGCCCCCGCAGGTATCCCCTGCCGCAGCTGCGACAGCAGGAAGACCGCATACCGTTTTTCCAGCCCACACCCCTGCAGCAGGCCCCGGATAGCGGGAATCACAAGATCCCCATCCTCCTGCAAGGCCAGCGCGTCGGGGAGGGCAATCAACCGCACCGCCGCGGGGCTTTGTACCGATGGTTCCAAAACGGCTCCTCCTTCCTGCTTTTATGCTACCTGATCGGCCTCAATAAAGTTCACGCTGATGACGGTGCCCGGCGGTACCTGCGTCCCTTCTTCAATGCTCTGCGAGCTGGAAATGGTCGCATTACTGTTTAAAGCTGCACCGGTAATGCTGATTTGCAGGTTATACAGGCCGGCGCGCTGGTTTGCCTGGCTTGGGCTGAGCCCTATCAGATCCGGCACGGTAGTGGTCTCCTGTGTACTTTCCTCGTCAGTGAAGAGAACCACATTGCCGCCTTGCGGAATAGTACCGCCCGGTTCGGGGATCTGCGAAAGCACCGTATCGCCGTCGCCATACACAATCGCGTCAAAGCCGGCGTTTTCCACTTCGGTCTGCGCTTGCTCCACGTCGTGGGTAACCACATCAGGAGCTACGCCGTCAAGCTGGCTGAGTTCTTCCTGGGTATATTTTGGCTCTATCCCTAAGTATGGCAGAACTTCGCTCATAATTTTGGCGAAAACTGGCCCCGCCACCGATCCGCCGTAATAGTTGCTGCCCTGCGGTTCGTCAAAGAAGATCAGCATCGCAATTTCCGGGTCGTCCACCGGGGCAAACCCGCAGTACGAAGCAATGTACTGCATCGTAGCTTTGCCCGGGCCGCCTTCCTCATAAAACTTAGCCACTTTTTCAGAAGTGCCGGTCTTGCCGCAGATCTGGTAGCCGGCCACATAGCCGTTTTTGGCTGTGCCGGTGGTTGCGTTCAGGTTCAGGATTTTAGAAATCCGTTCCGAAGTCTCCTTGGAAATAACCTGGCGCTTGACTGTGGTGTCGAACGACTCGATAATGTTCCCGTCGTCGTCAATGATCTTGGAAACCACCTGGGGTTCTACCAGATAACCGCCGTTTGCTACGGCAGCGCAGGCCGTGATCATCTGGATGGGGGTAATCGTGAAGTTCTGGCCGAACGCATATACTGCCAGGTCCACCTTGTTCATGGTATCGCTGGCACGGATTTGTCCCACTTGCTCGCCCGGCAGGTCGATGCCCGTTCTTTCGGTCAGCCCAAACGCTTTGAAATAATTATAGAAGGTTTCCTGGCCCAGTTCCAGCCCCACCTGCACAAACACCGGGTTGCAGGAATTGCACACCGCCTCAGTGAAGGTTTGATCCCCGTGGCCGGCCAGCCGCCAACAATTGATCGCCCGCTCCCCTTCTACCGGCACAATGTTTCCCGAGCAGTGGAACGGCGTG
>CAJFOO010000002.1 GCA_904397205.1 uncultured Clostridia bacterium | reverse complement strand
TAAAGAGCGGAAAGGGCCTGCGTGAAACGGTAAGGCGGTTCCCCCGAAAAGGGGGTGATGATGGATGTATGTTACATACCAGGATTTGTTTGAATTCTGCATGGTAATTATCGCCATTATCGCTCTGTTCAAAGATAGAGCAACATAATTTCTTTTTAGAAAATAAAAAGAAATAACCGCCACCCTCCAAAGTTGCGGTTATTTCTGTAACCCAATAAGGAACCGTCTAACCGACAGGCCCTTTCTGCTATTTAGTATAGCAGAATTTTTGTAATTTGTCAACCGTTAGGATATAGAAAGGCTTGACTGCGGCGGGTTTTTGTGGTATACTGTTAGCACCTCAAAACAAGGGGTCTTTTTTTTGCGCCCAGTTTCGAGGGAGGCCGCGGGCTGCGGGACAGCCCAAAAATTTTCCGTAACACGGGGAGGTGCCGTTATGAGAGTGAAAATTACGTTAGCATGCACAGACTGCAAACAGCGCAACTACAACACCATGAAAAACAAGAAAAACGATCCCGACAGGCTGGAAATGAATAAGTATTGCCGGTTCTGCCGGAAGCACACGCTTCACAAAGAGACCAAGTAAGGCCGGAGGTACGCAATGGCTGAAAAATCGACTGACAAGAAACCAAATGGCTTCGTCCGGTTTTTTAAAGGGATCGGAAAGTTTTTCCGCGACGGGAAAACCGAGATCAAAAAGATCATCTGGCCCAAACCCAAAGCGGTGTTTAAAAATATGGGCGTGGTTCTGCTGCTCATCGTCATCATCGGGCTTTTTGTATTTGGCCTCGACATTGGGCTGATGAATCTGCTTGGGCTTTTCATGCACGTTGCAAACTAGAAGCAAGGTGGAGGAATAAGAAATGCCGGAAGAAGCAAAATGGTATGTTGTCCATACCTATTCGGGGTATGAAAACAAAGTGGCCTCGAACCTCGAGAAAACCGTGGAAAACCGCCAGATGCAGGACTTGATCCAGGAGGTCCGCGTGCCGACTGAGTTGGTAACGGAAATCAAGGATAACAAGCGCCGCGAGGTGGAACGTAAAATTTTCCCCGGGTATGTGCTCGTGAAGATGGTCCTCACGGACGAATCCTGGTATATCGTGCGGAATATCCGCGGGTGTACCGGTTTTGTCGGGCCGTCTTCCAAGCCGATCCCCCTCACCGATGAGGAAATCGCCAAGCTCGGCGTGGAGAAAAAAGAGGTAGAGGTATCGTATGAGGTCGGCGATTCGGTCAACATCACCGGCGGCCCGCTCGAGGGCTTCATCGGCACGGTGGAGGAAGTCGATCTCGAAAAGAACCGGGTGCGCGTCATGGTTTCCATGTTCGGGCGGGAAACCCCCGTCGAACTCGAACTCGACCAGGCCGAACCGGTTGTCTAAGTCAACAGCAAAACAAACGGGAATCCCAGTCCCCGGACACAGGTTCCCAGTGGGAGGAGCGGATAAATTTTTGCCGTCCGTTCCGTCATCCACCACGAATTTTGGAGGTGCAAATCAATGGCTCAAAAGGTTACGGGCTTTATTAAGCTCCAGATCCCAGCCGGCAAAGCAACGCCGGCGCCCCCGGTTGGCCCTGCGCTGGGTCAGCACGGCGTGAATATTATGGCATTTACGAAGGAATTCAACGAGCGCACCAAGAAGGATGCCGGATTGATTATCCCGGTTATCATCACGGTATACGCCGACCGTTCCTTTACGTTTATCACCAAGACTCCCCCTGCCGCCGTTTTGATTAAAAAGGCGTGCAACATCGAGAAGGCTTCCGGCGAACCCAACAAGAACAAGGTAGCGAAGATTACCCGCGACCAGATCCAGAAGATCGCCGAAACCAAGATGCCTGACCTGAATGCGTCCAGCCTGGAGACCGCCATGAGCATGATTGCGGGCACGGCACGCAGCATGGGCGTTACTGTAGAAGACTAAACAACAACGCCGGGTGGGAGGGTCCCCCACGGGGCCCGGTTTGACCACTCAATAGGGAGGAAAACCAATGAAACACGGTAAAAAATACGTTGACAGCGCAAAGCTTGTCGACCGCACAAAATTATACGATACGGCAGAGGCGCTTGACCTTTGCCTGCAAACCGGAAAGGCCAAGTTCGACGAGACCGTCGAGGTACACGTCAAGCTGGGCGTAGACAGCCGTCATGCTGACCAGCAGGTCCGCGGCGCGATTGTCCTGCCAAACGGCACCGGGAAAAGCGTCCGCGTGCTCGCCATCTGCAAGGGCGACAACGTCAAGGCCGCCGAAGCTGCCGGCGCGGATTTTGTCGGCGCAGAGGAAATGGTGCAGAAGATCCAGTCTGAGGGCTGGGTGGACTTCGACGTCCTCATTACCACCCCCGATATGATGGGCCTGGTGGGCCGTCTGGGTAAGGTGCTTGGTCCCCGCGGCCTCATGCCGAACCCCAAGGCCGGCACCGTTACCCCCGAAATCGGCAAGGCCATCCAGGAAGCGAAAGCCGGTAAAATCGAGTACCGCTTGGATAAGACCAACATTATCCACTGCGCGATTGGCAAGACTTCTTTCGGCGTGGAGAAGCTCCAGGAGAATTTCGACGCGCTGCTGGGCGCCATCGTGAAGGCAAAACCTGCCGCTGCCAAGGGCCAGTACATCAAATCCTGCGTGGTTGCTACCACCATGGGTCCTGGTGTGCGCATGAATCCGAATAAAGTTGCCTTGATTTAAGCAAAAAATACTTGACAATTCCTAGTAATTCGGGTATTATAATATAAGCTATACCAAAGACAGCAGGTGCGTTTGCATAAGAACCCCCACATGGTTCGCCTGCCGAGGAAAGCTGCCGACTAGAAACGTGATTTCGCATTTGATATCGGGGCCTTTCCTTGTGTGGATAGCAGGGAAAGGCCTTCTTTCTTTGCTATAAACAAATATTGCAGTGTAGATTTCCTAAATATGGAGGTGAAGATTTTGCCAAGCGAAAAGATTCTGGAACAAAAAAAGCAAGCGGTTGCCCAGCTCAGCGAGAACCTGAAAGAAGCCTGCGCCGGTGTCATTGTCAATTACAGCGGCATCAATGTAGCAGACGATACTAAGCTCCGTAAGGAACTGCGCGAAGCCGGCGATACCTATGTGGTAGTGAAAAATACCCTGCTCGGCCGCGCCCTCAAGGAAGCCGGTATCGACGGCTTGGATTCCGTCTTGGAAGGCACTACCGCTCTGGCTTACAGCAAGACCGACTATGTGTCCGCCGCCAAGATTCTCTCCGCGTATGCGGACAAGAGCAAGACCTTTGAAATTAAGGCTGGTTTTGTCGACGGCAGCGCATTAGATGCAAGCGGTGTCAAAGAACTCGCGGAACTGCCCTCCAAGGAGGTTTTGGTTGCCAAAGCCCTGGGCGGCTTGAATGCCCCTATCACCGGTTTGGTTACCGTCCTGAACGGTACTATCAAAGGGTTAGTGGTCGCTCTCAACGCAATCGCAGAACAAAAGGGCGCGTAAGCCTCCTGTTCGGGAGAACCGCCCATAGGTAAATGTAAGGTAAAAAATAAAATTGAATGCATTTTGGAGGTATTATCATGTCTGAGAAAGTAACAAAGCTGATTGACGAAGTAAAAGCTCTCACCGTTATGGAACTGTCCGAGCTGGTAAAGGCTCTCGAAGAAGAATTCGGCGTATCCGCTGCCGCTCCGGTAGCTGTTGCTGCTGCTCCGACCGCTGCTGCTGCAGGCGGTGCTGCTGCTGAGGAAAAGAGCGAGTTTGACGTTGTTCTGAAGTCCGCTGGGGCTAACAAGATCAATGTAATCAAGGTTGTCCGCGAAATCACCGGCCTGGGCCTCAAGGAAGCCAAGGAAGTGGTAGACGGCGCACCCAAGACCCTCAAGGAAGGCGTTTCCAAGGAAGACGCAGAAGCTATGAAGGCAAAGCTGACCGAAGCTGGTGCAGAAGTCGAAGTAAAATAAGTTTCCATATTGCCGACAGCAAAAAGCCATCCCTCAGCCAGGGGATGGCTTTTATTTTATTATAGATCGGGAGGGTTGTGCAAATCGCCCTTGGGATTCAGGGAAAATAAAAGCCACCTGTAACCTATACAAAGGTTACAGGTGGCTTTATATAATGGTGGCTTGCGGCCAGACCGATAAGCCGAGTTCTGTCGTGGACAGCCATCTATCTAGCCCGTATGTTGCCATACGGGTCGTGCCACCTTCTCGAGACGCGCCGGGCCGACGCATGGTGTCTCTCTGCGGTGTTGCTCCGAATAGGGTTTACATAGCCGTACGGTCTCCCGCACGCTGGTGAGCTCTTACCTCGCCTTTCCATCCTTACCATTGCTGGCGGTATCTTTCTGTTGCACTATCCCTAGGGTTGCCCCCGGCGGCCGTTAGCCGTTATTCTTGCCCTGTGGAGCTCGGACTTTCCTCAGGTGCGTGCTTTCGCTCCTGCACCCGCGGCTGCCTAGTCTGCCCGCTTGCGGTATTCATTGTAATCGAAATTTGGCCGAATGTCAAGATTTAAAAATATTTATTGCTGCCGCTGTCCTCAAAATTGTCAGCCGGTTCCGCTGGATAGTAGTCCGTATTGGACGTATCCGTGAAGGAAGGATCGGAATGCTCTTGGAAGCTGTCCATCCCTGAGCCGGAGGAAGGCGGTTCGTCCTGGAGACGGAATTTTTGCAGGAGCTGGTCGAGCAGCTTGGCCATATTTTCCATTTCCTGGCTGGCAGCCGCACTTTGCTGGGCGGTGGCAGAGTTCATTTGGATAACCGAAGAAATCTGCTCGATACCGCTGTTGATGGTGGAAATCGAGGAGGTCTGTTCCTGCGAGGTTTTGGAGATATTCTGCATGGTATCGACAACTTCTTTGGTGTTGTCCACGGTTGCGATCATCAGCTCGGCAGTTTCGTTGGCAATCTTTACGCCGGATTCAATCGCCTCAATGGAACGGGTAATCAGGGTTGTGGTATTCTTGGACGCTTCGGCACTGCGGGAAGCCAGCGTCCGGACTTCGTCTGCTACTACGGCGAAGCCTTTGCCTGCCGCGCCGGCTCTTGCGGCTTCTACGGCAGCGTTGAGGGCAAGAATATTGGTCTGGAATGCAATGTCTTCGATGGTCTTGATAATCTTATTGATTTCCCGCGAACGCTGTTCGATTTCCGCCATAGCAGAGATCAAATCCTTCATCTTTGCGTCGCTGGACATAATCTCCTCGCCCACATGCTTGGCTTTTTCGCTGGCGCGTTCGGTATCTTCTGCCATCTCTTTTACGCCGTTGTAAATTTCATTCATATTGGCTGAGAATTCTTCTACCGTGCTGGCCTGTTCCGTACTGCCCTGGGCCAGGGCCTGTGCACCGCTGGCTACCTGGGTAGCGGACATGCGTACCGATTCGGTAGACTCCCGGATTTTATGGAAGGAATGGTTCAGATTACGGACAAAAGCCAGAGTAGAAGTCTGGATGGGGTAGAAATCCCCTTTGAATATAATGTCCTCTATAATGTTGAGATCCCCGTTTTCGAGTTGATCCATGACGACGGTCAGTTTCTGCACATACCTGGACAATTCTTCGACAGAAGCGTTCAGGGAGTGTGCCAGAACCCCGATTTCGTTGTTGGTTTCCTTCAGGTCGATGTGGAACTTGAGATCGCCTTCGGAGAGCTTCTGCGCATTTTTGGTGATGATTCCCAATGGGTTTACCACATGGGAGAAGATATATTTGATGAGCAGGGCACAGATTGCCAGAATCACGGCAAGGAAGAAGCTGGCGCAGCAAACCAGGACGATCAGGCACACGTTCACTGCCGTTTCGGCGTTTGCTTCAATGGTGCTCGATTCGGTCAGGATATCTTCCAAATAGGTGATCAGCTGATCGACTTGCGGCTTTATCACGTTCTGGTATTGCAGCTGTGCTGCCGTTACGTTTGTTTCTTTGAGGGCCAGCAGCGTGTTTGCCGACTCATGGATTTCCTGATGGATGGGTTTTATCAGCTCCATCAGTTCGACAATGCGGTCGGTTTCTACCGAGCTGCGTTCCCCGTAGAGCCATTGGCCCAGGGCACAGGACTGGTAATCGGTGGTACCGTTGAATTCCACGTCGTAGTTAATGGAAGAATTCAACTGCTCTATCCAGGAATAATGGGCCGCTTGTGCGGAGAGAGCCGTGGTATAAAATCGCTCGGCTTCCTTCATAGCGACATTGTTTTCATATACTTTGGTGATACACACAGCCAGAGCGACGGCCATGCAGACAACCGCCAAAGCAAGGGCACCGACACGGATGCCGATAGCGGTTTTGATACTGCGGCTCATAAATCGTTTCCTCCTCTAAAAAAACGGGTGTCTTTCCTTTTTCATTGCAGGCAAGGCGGGAAAAGACAACATTTATCTTATTTTATCATTTTACTATTTTTTGTGCAGTAAGTCAACAGATTTTTACATAAGATTTCATTTTTCCGGAAAAGTACAATTACAAAAAAGAAAAACAGGGAGGGATTCCCTGTTTCTGGTCTGATGAAGCAATAGGATTATAAATCCTTATATTTTTTTACCTTACGCAGCTTCTTTTTCTTTTTGTTGTACAGGATCGCCAGCACAATGTAAGCGGCCAGCAGGACCGACAGGACGCTGGCAATCACAATGAACCAGGTGGACGTCACGACATTTTGCACAATATCCATGGCGTGGAGCAGTTCGCTGCGCTCCACGGACTCTGCGGCTACCAGGTTGACGGTGGTGAGGACCTGCCCGGCATAGGAAAAGGTTGCCGTGCCGATCACGTCGCCTTTTTTCACCGGGGCTTCGACTTCGTCGGGCAGGTTGGTTTCCATCAGGACGCTCGAGGTAGAAACCCCTGCGGGGAGAATTGTGGAAAAATTCGATTCGGCGGTGAGCAGGATGGTATCCTGATCCCAGCTGTAGAGGAGAGGGAGGTCCGTCACGGTGTCCGTCTCCGAAACGATGGTCTTCATCTCCAGATCCGAAAATGCCCACTGGTACAGGCTCTTGCTGTCGCGCATTTCGCCGTGGTCGGAGATGGAGTTCCCGTTTTCGTCCACCGAGGGCGCCCCCAGCGCCACGCACATGTAGCTGTAGCCGTTGCGGATCGCGGTGGAAACCAGGCAGTATCCGGCCTGGTCATGGGCGCCGGTCTTGATGCCCTTGGCATACATATAGTAATAATTGCCCTCGGCATTCTGGTTAATGAGGTGGTTGGTGGTGGTGATGCGGCGGGTTTCCTGCTTGTTGGTGGCGGGAAGCACATACGATACCTTGGAACTGATTTCCATGAAATTGGGCAGGGTCATGGCGTATTTGGTGATGAGGTAGAGGTCGCGGGCGGTGGTGTAGTGGTTTTCGTCGTGCAGGCCGTGCGGGTTGGTGAAATGGGTGTCCTGGCATCCCAGCTCCTGTGCCTTTTGGTTCATCATCTCCACAAATTGATTGATATCCCCATTGCACACATAGTCCGCCAGCACCAGGGAGGCGTCGTTGCCGGAGCGGATCATCAGGCCGTGCAGCAGGTCCATGGCCGAAAGGGTCTCGTCATCCCGCAGGCTCATGGTGGAGCTGCCCGTCCCGTCGAGCCGATCCAGCACTTCTTTTTTGGCGGTAATCATTGTCCCTTCCAGGTCGGAGATATGTTCCGCCGCAATGATATAGGTCATGATTTTGGTGGTGGAAGCCGGCTCCAGACGCAGATCCGCATTTTTTTCATACACTACCGCTTCCGTGTCCAGGTTGACAAGAATTACCCCTTGCGAAACCGGCTCAAAATCCGGTTCATAGGCGGCTGCCTTTACCGAAAGGGAGGGGATCAGGAAAAGCAGGAGGAAAAAAAGCGAACAAATCGGTAACATTTTTTTCATGGAACTTTTGCCTCCAATATGGTATAATAGCCGCAGAATGTACGAAGCGCGGGCATGGCAGGTGCAGCGGATTCTCAGCCACAGGCGCGATCTGTCCACCGCCAGGTGTGGTATAATAGCCGCAGGAAACAAGAACCGCGGGCAGCGATCCTGCCGCGGGCTTTGCCCGCCCCGCCGCCAGGCGCAGTAGAATACTCGCAGAAAAGAGGAACCGCAGGCGGTTCAGGCTGGCAATTTACCAAGCCGCAGGTGCGAGCTTGCCGTGGGCCTTACCCGCCGCGAATTTGCTGTGGGCCTTACCCACTAAAGTACAAATACTTGTAATTGAGTATACCAGTTTCCCGGAAAAAAGGGAAGATTGTTTGCAAAAGATTCACAATTTCGTCAAGGGAATGTCACAGGATATTAAGGAGGAAAGGAAGGTCACGGTGATTTATATTACAGGAAATATACACGGAGAACGGGAAGTGTTCGACACGGACATGTACCGGCGGCTCAAAGAGGGGGATACGCTGCTTATCTGCGGGGATTTTGGTTTTTTATGGAACGGGGACCGGGAAGAAGCAAAAATCCTGGCATCCCTGGGGTTAAAACCCTATACCATCCTGTTTGTGGACGGATCGCATGAGAATTTTGACCTGCTGGAACGCTTCCCGGAGGTGGAGTATGCCGGCGGCCGGGCACATCAGCTGGTGAGCAACGTCTATCACCTGATGCGGGGCGAAGTCTTTACCATTGAGGGCAAGACCATCTTTGCCTTTGGCGGCGGGGAAAGCGAGGACAAGCAGTTTTATATCGAGGCGGAGCGGTGGTGGCCGCAGGAGATGCCCACAGGGGAAGAAATGGAACGCGGCCGGCAGACGCTCCAGGCGCATGGCAATCAGGTGGACTACATTGTGACGCACGACCCGGCCCCCCAGCGCCGGGTCATGTACGGGGAGAGCATCCAGCGGAACCCCCTGGAGGTGTATTTTGAGGAACTGGGACGTACCGTCAAGTACGACCGGTGGTTTTATGGATCGCGGCATGTGGATCAGGTGGTGAGCGAACACCAGATCTCGCTGTTCCGCAATGTGATCCCCATGGATTTGCCGGTGAAGAAGGTACCCAAGGGCAAGGAAGCCCGCGTGGAACGCCGCCAGCTCGTCAAGGCCAAGAAAAACGGCCTGCTGCGGGGCTGGAAATAAGGGGGCGGCATGGTTACCTTTCTGCACACATCGGACTGGCATCTGGGCCGGATGCTCTATGGCCGGTCGCTTTTGGAGGATCAGGAATACTTTTTGGATCGGGTGTTTTTCCCCGCGGTGGAACAGGTCCGGCCGGATGCCGTATTGCTCGCGGGGGATATTTTTGACCGCCCGGTCGCGCCGGTGGAGGCTGTGCGGCTGTTTGATTCCGTATTGGATCGGCTGCACCGGCTGGGGATCCCTCTGGCGGCGATCGCCGGCAATCACGACAGCCCGGATCGCCTTGCATTAGGGGCAGGCATCCTGCGGGAGAGCGGGGTGTATCTGGCCACGAATTTGGATGACGCACTCACTCCCCTGCGCTTTGGGAAAGGAAAGGATGCCGTGGACGTGACCCTGCTGCCCTATTTTGACCCTGCCGAGGCCCGCGCCTGGACGGGGGATACTTCCATCCGGGGCACGCACGAGGCCGCTTGTGCCGTACTGGATCGGGTGCGGGCCGGGCTCTCCCCGGATGCGGCGCAGGTATTGGTCGCGCACAGCTTTGTGGCGGGCAGCCAGACCTGCGATTCCGAAACCGCGGTTTCGGTGGGGGGGAGCGGAGAGGTGGGCCTTTCGGCGTTCGAGGGGTTTGCCTATGTGGCCTTGGGACATCTGCACGGCCCGCAGGCGGTAGGGAAAACACTGCGGTATTCCGGTTCCCCGCTGAAATATTCCTTTGACGAAGAACATCACCGCAAGTCCATGGCCCTGGTACAGCTTGACACAGGACGGGTTTCGGTGCGCCTGCTGCCCGTGCAGCCCCTGCGGGAGGTATGCAGCCTGTGCGGGACGCTCGAAGAACTGCTGGCCCAAGGGGAACAGGCCCCCCGGGAGGATTACCTGTTCTGCCGGTTGACGGATCCTGTGCCGGTATACCTGCCGGCAGAACAGCTCCGCCCATACTATCCGAACTTACTGTCTATCCACTGCGACTGGCTTACCGGAGACGGGGGGATATCCGAAACAGAGCCTTTGCGCCGGCAGATGCGCCGGGGGAAGCTCGATCCGGCCCTGGTACTGGAGGAATTTTTCCGGCAGATTTGCGGGGACGAGGCTGCGCCGGACGAAACCGCGTGGTTCGTGCAGATGTTCGGGCAAAGGGAAGACGGAAAGGAGGACGCTCGATGAAACCCGTCTCGTTGTATATGCAGGCATTTGGCGCGTACATCGCGCCTGCGTCCATCGATTTTTCGCTTCTGGGGGATCAGCCGTTCTTTTTGATCAGCGGCCCGACCGGCGGGGGGAAGACTACCATCCTGGACGCCATGTGCTTTGCACTGTACTGCCAGGCTACCGGGGGACGCCGCAGCTTTTCCGATATGCGCAGCGCACTGGCCCCGGATGCTTCCCCGACGCGGGTGGAGTTTGTCTTTTGGCTGGGCGGGGAACGGTATCGCTTCTGCCGGGAGCTGTCGGTACATATCGTGCGGGGGAAGGGACGGCGCGAGCTGCGGGACAGCCATGCCTATTACCGCTGGAAGGAAGAGGCATGGGCTTTGCAGGAAAGCGGCAGTGAAGAGAAAATCCGCAAGGCTGCCCAGCAGCTTCTTGGGATGACCCGGGAGCAGTTTGCGCAGATTATGGTTTTGCCTCAGGGGGAATTCCTGAAACTTCTGCGTTCGAGCACCCGGGACAAAGGCAAAATCCTTGAAACCCTGTTCGATACCCAGTGCTGGAAGCAGGCAGCCGAAGTATGTAAACAGCAGGCGGATCGTTTGTTCCGGCAGGTGGAAGGATTCCATCTGCAAATGCGGTCCCTCCTGGAACGGGAAGAGCTGGAGGACGCGGCGTCTCTGGGGCAGAAGCAGGGCGCACTGCGGGAAGAAATGCAGCGGTTGCAGCAGGAGGAACAGAAGCTGGGGCAGCAATGGAATCTCGCCCGCAAAGCCTTACAGGAAGGGAAGGAATTGTGGCAGTGGGATGCCGAGTACCGGAAGTGGCAGGAGGAAAAGGCCCGGCTGGAGGGGAAAGCACAGGAAATGGCTGCGCTCCGGCATAGCCTGCAAACAGCATCGCGTCTGCGGGAAATCTGGCCGTACCGGCAGGCATTCCAAGCCGCCCGGACGGTACTGGAAGAAAAGATCCAGGCGGAACAGAAGGCCTGCCAGCGGCGGGAAAAGACAGCCGAACGGTGGGAACAGGCCCAGCAGGAAAAGGAACAGATCCCTTTTTATCAGCAGCAGGAGAGGGATGCGGAAAAACGCAGTGAACAGCTTGCCGCGTGCCGGGAAAAGGGTGCCCGTTTGCAGGAGCTGGAGCGGGAGCAGGCCGGTTTGACACAGCAGAAAAACGACTGCTGTGCCAAACTGGAGCAGAACCAGGCTGCTTTGGATCGGATCGGGCAGAGCTTGGAAACCGGGAAGGGATACATCCGCCAGGCCGAGCTGGCCGCGCAGGAACTGCCGCAAATCCAGGAAACCTTGCGGCAATGGCAAACCCGCCTGGAAAACCTGGAGACTCTCGGGCGGCTGGAAACACAGGAACAGGAAGCGGCCCGGGAACGGGACCGCACAAAACGGGAATGGGAAGCCGCGGATCTCTCACAGGAAGCCCTGCGGGAAAAATTACAGCGCGAAGAAACCCTTTGGCAGCAGAACCAAGCTGTATTTCTGGCCGGTTCCTTACAGGAAGGGCAGGCATGTCCCGTTTGCGGTTCGCTCCACCATCCTTTCCCGGCAAAACCTTCCGGCGGGCAGGGAGGAACACAGGGGCAGCTAGCAAAGCTGCGCGAGTCAGTCCGCGAGGGTGATGGGCGTCTGCAAGCGCGGACGCAGGAATACCAGAAAGCCCAAGCACTTTGGGAACAAAAAGAGGCCGCCGTTTTGGAACAGCGGCAGCTCTGTGAAGGGGTTTCCATGGAAGAAGCCCGGCAGAATACCGGGCAGTGGCAGAAAGAAGCGGCGGAAAAGAAGAAGCAGGCCGACTCCCTCCCGCGGGCGCGGGAACGGCTCGCAAAACTGGAACAGGACAAGGAAGCGGCGGAAAAGGAAAGGGAGAGCCTGCGGGAAAATTTGGCACAGGCAGAAATGGGATGGCAAAAATGCGAGGCCGCCCGTACGGAACTGCTGCGCGGTATGGATGAGGCCATGGATCTGGAAGAAGCAGAAACACAGTGGAAAGCCTTGCAGGAACAGATCGCGGAGTGGAAGCGCAAATACGAAGAAGCACAAAGCCGGTTTTCTTCGGCACAGGAAGATTGGGCGGCCTGCCAGACAGAGTATGCAGTGGCAAAACAGATGCGCCAGGAAGCGGAACAAAAGGCATGCCAGGCCCGGCAGGTGTGGGAAGAGAAACAGGAACAGGCTGGTCTGACAGAAGAGGAAAACCTGGAGGGTCTATACCGGACGGAAGCGGAAATCCAGGAAGCCGAGACACTCTTACAGGCGTATGAAAAGGACCGGCAGAAGGTGCAGGGGGAACTCTCCCGCTGCGAGGAAAACCTGGCGGGAAACCCGCTTCCCGATTTGGATTTGCTCGAACAGGCGCACCGGCAGGCCGAACAGCAATACCACGACCTCAGGGAACGCATGGGTGCGCTGGCTGAAAAAATGGATTCACTCACCAAATCCCGGCAGCAGTGGGAACAATGGGAACAACAGTGCAAAGAAGCGGAAACCGCTTATTCCCGGGCCGGACGCGTGGCCGAGCGGCTGCGGGGGAAAAATCCCAAAAAAGTGACGCTCGATGCCTTTGTGCTGGGGATTATGCTGGATGACATCCTTTCTTCTGCCAACCAGTTCTTTTCCCAGATGAGCCGCGGAAGGTACAGCCTGTACCGCCGTCTGGAACGCTCTGCCGGCAATGCCCAGGGCGGCCTGGATTTAGAGGTGCTCGATGCCGGACTCGCTGCTTCCCGCTCGATTGAGACGCTCTCGGGTGGGGAACAGTTTTTAGCTTCCCTCTCTTTGGCATTCGGGCTGTCGGATGTGGTGCAGCAGTATTCCGGCGGTGTGCGGCGGGAGGCGATTTTTATCGATGAAGGCTTTGGCTCCCTCGACCAGGAAACATTGGATATGGCCATGAAAGCTCTGGAAGCCATCCACCGTACCGGCCGTACCATTGGTATTATTTCCCACATTTCTGAACTCAAAAGCCGCATCCGGGCACGCATAGAAGTCTTGCCTACCGCAGCAAATGGTTCCGCCGCGGTGAAAGTCATTGGTGGATAGTTTGATCTGTTTCGGATAATAAAAAATCCAGTCCCCTCACCCGGGAAGGACTGGATTTTTTCATATGGTTTTTAAAGAAAAAGTGAAATTGTCTTAGTGCTTTTTCACTTCGTTGAAGTTGACAACCGGAGTGAAAGCATCTTCGGAAGGATTGATTTCTACCTGCATGTATTCAGGATAGCAGGTTTCCTTCATGCCGAAGGAAGCAATATCCATACCGGCTTCTTCTTCTTCTCTGCGGGCACGCAGGCCGATGGTGAACTTCAGGACGAAGTAAACCACTGCCATGGTGCCGGCGCCCCAAGCCATGATGGCCAGCACGCCAACTGCCTGGATACCCAGGGAAGCGCCGCCGCCGCCATAGAACAGGCCCTGCAGCATGCCGGCTTCCATCTGTGCAGCGGTGGGGTTAGCCCACAGGCCGGTGCACAGGGAACCGAATGCGCCGCAGAAGCAGTGTACGCCGACTGCACCGACCGGATCGTCTACCTTCAGGATCTTGTCGACAAAGTCGATAGCGAAGATCATGACGATAGCAGCCAGGCCGCCGATGACGGCTGCCGCCCACGGTTCCACGATGTCGCAGCACGACGTAATGGCTACCAGGCCCGCCAGAGGCGCATTCATCATGGTGCCGACATTGGGCTTGCCGTCCTTAATCCAGGACAGGAACAGGCCGACCATGGTACCGCCCGAAGCAGCCAGGGTGTTGTTCATGAAGACCTTGCCGGCAATGTCTGCCTGCGCCGGGTCGGAGCTGGTGATGGCGCTGGCGTTGAAGAAATACCAGCCAAACCACAGGATAAACGTGCCCAGCGCCGCCAGCCCCATGTTGTGCGCCGGCATGGCGTTGGATTTGCCATTGGTGTATTTTCCAATACGGGGCCCGAGGATAGCCGCGCCAACAAAAGCGATGGCGCCGCCAATGCCGTGGACCACAGCGCCGCCGGCATAGTCGTGGAAGCCCCACTCTGCCAGCCAGCCGCCGCTGCCCCATACCCAGTGGCCGGCAACCGGATAAACGATGCCGGTCATCAGGCAGCTGGCAATGAGCGTTGCCTTAAAGTTCGCACGCTCCAGCAGCGCGCCGCCCACAATGGCCGGCACGGTGGACGCAAAGCAGGCCTGGAGCACCGTATACGAGATACTGGATACGCCAAGGCCGTACATCCCCTGGTAATCCGCCTGCGCGACGAAATCCCAGCCGCCAAAGAATGCGCTGTCGCCGTTGAACATGAAGCCCATGCCAAACGCCCAGAAAATCAGGCCGCAGATGGCAAAGTCGGTCAGGTTGTTGATCATGACAGTGCCCACGTTTTTGACACGCACGAATCCAGCTTCAATCATGGCAAAGCCGGAGTGCATGAACAAAATCATGGCAGAGCCAATGAGGACCCATAGGGTCAAAACGGTGTCTGTCATCACATTACCTCCAAATCATAAAATAGTGGGTGATAAGCCCCGGCAGGGAAGGCAGCCCTACGGGGACCGGAAACACGGGGAGGGAATCCTCCCCGCGGAAAAATAGGCAAAAGCCTATTTTACACTGAATAAAAGTTTCCCATAGGTGGGATAGGGCCAGTAGCGTTCCCCCACCAGGGATTCGATTTCGTCGGCAACTGCCCGCGTTGCTTCCATTTCATTGAACACCACATCCCGGTAATAGCGGCCCCGCTGCTGTGCGCCTTCTACCATGCCGGATTTTTCCAGCGCGTTTTCCAAAGTCCCCACGCGGACGGCAAGCGAGTCGCTCAGGCGCGAAAGGCGTGAAAGCAGGGTTTCCTCCCACTGGCAGGAAATCTGTGGGCTAATCTGTTTTTTGCTGCAGGCCGTTTGACTTAAATCCTTCATATAAGAACATACAGCAGGAAGGATGTCTTTGTGGATCATATCCACCATGGTCAATCCTTCAATATGTAGCTGTTTGGTGTAGTTTTCCAGCGTTACCTCGTAGCGCGACGCCATTTCTATCCGGGAAAGCACCCCATGCTTTTCCATCAGGCGCAGGTTTTTCTCGTGAATGTAATACGGCGCCGCGTCGGCCGTGGAGGGCAGGTTTAACAGCCCGCGCTTTTTGGCTTCTTCCACCCACTCTTTCGAGTAGTTGTTGCCGTTAAAGATAATCCGTCCGTGTTTGCGGATCGTCTCCTGCATCAGGCGGCGCAGCGCCGGCGCAAATTCCGGGGCGTTTTCCAGCTCGGTGGCAAACCCGTCGAGCACCTCTGCCATGGCGGTGTTGAGGATGAAGTTCGGCGAGGACACCGACAGGGACGAACCCAGCATACGGAATTCAAATTTGTTGCCCGTAAATGCAAAAGGCGAAGTGCGGTTGCGGTCGGTTGTATCCTTGACAAAGCGCGAGTGCATACTGGTTTCCATATAGGTGGTATCAGGCGCTTCATAAATGTGATCCTCCACCAGACAGTGGAAGATATTGGTGAGCTCCTCTCCCAGAAAGATGGAAATGATGGCCGGCGGCGCTTCGCCGGCGCCAAGCCGGTGATCGTTGCCGGCACAGGCCACCGAGATGCGCAGCAGATCCTGATACTCGTCCACTGCCCGAATGATGGCGCACAGGAACAAAAGGAACTGCTGGTTTTCCTGCGGGAAATCCCCCGGATCCAGCAGGTTTCGCCCTTTGTCTGTGGAGAGGGACCAGTTGTTGTGCTTGCCGCTGCCGTTGACGCCCGCAAAGGGCTTTTCGTGGAGCAGGCATGCCAGCCCGTGCCGGGAGGCCACCTGCTTCATCACTTCCATGGTGAGCTGGTTGTGGTCAGTGGCGATGTTGCTGGTGGTGAACAGCGGCGCCAGCTCATGCTGGCCCGGGGCCGCCTCGTTGTGCTTGGTTTTGGAGAGGATCCCCAGTTTCCAGAGCTCCTGATCCAAATCCTTCATATAGGCCGATACCCGGGGCTTGATCACCCCAAAATAGTGGTCTTCCAGCTCCTGCCCTTTGGGTGGCTTGGCGCCCAGCAGGGTGCGCCCGGTGTACATCAGATCCTTGCGCTGCTCATACATCTTGCGGTCAATCAGGAAGTATTCCTGTTCCGCCCCCACAGTCGGAATTACGCGGGTGGTTTCGGTATCCCCGAAAAGGCGAAGGATACGCAGCGCATGGCGGTTCAAGGCGTTGATGGAGCGCAGCAAAGGGGTTTTGCGATCCAGAGCTTCCCCCCCAAAGGAACAGAACGAAGTGGGAATACACAGCGATCCATCCTTTAAAAAGGCGGGGGAAGTGGGATCCCAGGAAGTATAGCCGCGCGCTTCAAAGGTGGCGCGCAGGCCCCCGGAAGGAAAGCTTGATGCATCGGATTCCCCTTTGATGAGTTCTTTGCCGGAGAATTCCATAATCACTTTGTTTTCGTCCACAGGGGTGATAAAGCTGTCATGCTTGCCGGCCGTGACCCCGGTCATGGGCTGAAACCAGTGGGTATAGTGAGTGGCGCCGTGTTCGACTGCCCAGCCTTTCATGGCATTGGCGATGGAACCGGCGACGGTTTCATCCAGGGGGAGACCTTCTTCTTTTGCTTTGCAGAACGCTTGGTAGATTTCCTTTGGCACCCTGGAGCGCATGGCGTCGTCGTTAAATACCAGCGAGCCAAACAGTTCCGGGACAGGGCGCTGTGTGGATTGTTCCTCCTGTGCATCGTACATCAAAGTCTACAATTCCTCCTTCAAAAATAACCGGTGTACCACTTCTAAACAGCAAGGCTGAGGAAAGAGGGTAACCAAAAAAGAGCGCCGCAGTTTTCCACTACTACAGACTCCCTCCACTATGACTCCATTATATTAATTTGCGGGAAAAAAGTCAATGGTTAAATGGGAATTTTAGATACAAAAGCAGGGATTCTACGATTCTGCCAAAAAATGTCTTTGTCCTATGGAAGATGCATAAAAGAAAATAGGATAACACAATAAATTTGTCAAATAAAGGAAAGAAATCCGAAAAAAACAGGAAAATATTTGCATGAAATATCATGAAATTCAAGAAGGCAAAAAATCTTCCGTGCTATAATGAAAAATACCGCTGCAGATTGTACACAAATGGGAAAAAAGCCGGTTTGGCCGAAGGAGGGGGAACGATGAAGGCAGGGAAATGGATGGCGGGGCTTCTGATGTTGCTGCTGTTTTTCTGTGCCCCCGCTCCCAGAGCGGCAGCCGCCGGGGACAGCGGTATCTTGTGGGAACCGGCACAGACGGAAGTCCTGCGGGAAAGCCAATGGCGGGTACGCCTGTCTTTTGCTGATTTTCTTCGGCAGCAGGAGATGGTGGCATTTCGGTTCCGGCTTGCGTATGATGCCGATTTCCTCACGCTGCGCCAGATTGCCCCCGGTATACAGAATACCAGTCAATTTACCTATAAAATGGGAAGCGATGGGGCGGAAGGGATTTACAGCCGGGCAAATACCAGCCAGCCTGCCGGGAATGTGACGCTGGATCTGGTATTTGACGTGAATGAGGGAGCCCCGCCTGGCTCCACGGATCTGTACTTGGAAATCTGTGATATGGTGGATAAAAATGCCAAAATCATACCTGGACTCCAGACCACTAAGGAAACGGTATCCATTATCCAGGAGCAGGCTCCAGAGGCGTTTTTGTTGGATCTGATCCCTTCTGCCGGACAGCTGCAGCCAGGATTCTCCAGCGATATTTTTACATATACCCTGCAGGCCCCATATGAGTCCGAAACGCTTTCGTTTGATACGGTAGCCAATGAGGGAAGTACAGTGCATGTCAACCGGAAACGCCTGGGAAAGATAGGAGAACCGACTGCCTTTGTCATTACTGTGACCTCTTCGGATAAGGAAGCCAGAACGCAGTATGTGGTACAGGCTACCCGGCAGGCCCAAAGTGAAATAGATGGTGGGGCTGCGGTTTCATCCTCCGGCCAGGAGGAAGGGACGGTCAGTGGAGGAGCTGTCTCCAGCCAAAAGGAAAGTTCTTCCTCCAGTAAAAACAACACAACCGGGAGGACGTCCGGTTCGGGCAGTACATCCCGTTCCAGCAGGGCGTCTTCGTCATCCTCGAACAAAAGCAGCCCGGTTTCTTCGAGAGCATCCGCAGGGGAAGATGCAGAAACCGCCGCACATGAGCCAAGCTCTCAGCTCTATCTGGAACGGCATGTGTATATGCAGGGCAATCAAATGCCGGTCTATGTGGTGGGTATCCTTTGCGGGGTCATTTGCATACTGTTGATTGTAGTAATTTTCCTGTGGTGGAACCGCAAGCCGACAAAAGCTTCCGGCAAGAAGGATGATACCCAGGGTAAACAGGAAAAGGAGAGCCTGGACGGTTCCGATCAAGGAGATAAACCAAAAAAGAAATAAAGAATGCAAAATTTCTCTTGACTTTTTACAGGGAATGTTTTATAATAACAATCGTGCCAATGCATAAGAGGATGCACAGGGCCGATTGTTTATAGCGCGGGGTGGAGCAGTTCGGTAGCTCGTCGGGCTCATAACCCGAAGGTCGTTGGTTCAAATCCAGCCTCCGCAACCAAATCAGTTACCGTTGTTGATACAATATCAGCAACGGTAATTTTTTGTTTATATGCGTTTTGGGCTGATTTTGGGGTGAAATCCGGAGTATTC
>CAJFOO010000001.1 GCA_904397205.1 uncultured Clostridia bacterium | reverse complement strand
GCCCGCATTTTGGCGTGTGTGGCGGCCAGGGCGGAGAGGGAGGAATCCTGCGCGGCTTGCTGTTCAATATTCTGGGTGTTGATGGTATCCATGGTGGTGTCGGCAATGGTCACGCCGTTTTTGTTGATCATATAGGCGCCGCTGTTGGAGCTGATGTTGATGCTGGCCATAATGTCGTTTAAGAACGTTTCTTTGGGCACAAAATACACCACGCCCGTCACGGTGCTGCCCGACACGCCGTCCTGCCACACCGGGGCGGCTACAATGAAGGTGATTTTTCCTGTGACTTTGCTTTCCAGGGGTTCCGAAGTGTAGGTATTCCCCTGCATAGCGGTCTGGAAATAGTCTCTGTCGGTATAATTATTCCCGTCCAGCCCGCTGCCGTCGGGGGCAATCAGGTTGCCGCGCTCAAAGCCATATACCTTGGACCATTCGTCCAGCATGCTTTGTTTTTCGCTGTTGCTGACCTCGGGGTCGCTCATCCGGGCAACAAGCCCGGCGGCAACGGAGATGCTTTGGTAGCGTTCCAATTCCTGGGATACGCGTTCTGCGGCAACGGAAGAAAGCTCCTGCATGGATTGCTGCAGCAGGGTGTTGGAATTGTTGGTGGTTAGCAGCACGCTGGTGACGCCCATGACACACAGCGCAGCGGCCACAACGGAACTCATGATGACTAAGATTTTCGTTTTCACGCTCTTCATTTTCACAAACTCCTATCCTAAAAGTAGAAAATACTCCTTTTTTTTCGTATCCTTTACTGTAAATAGTACAAAAAATTTGTTCATAAATCAAGTACAAAACCGCAGTTTCTGAAAGAATAGGAAAAATTAATAGATTTTCAGCAGAAATCCTGTTTATTTTATCATTTTTAAAATGCGGGGGTTTTTTGTTAGAAATCCAACAGATTGATTCGCTTTTTTCTTATATACTGTTTATACCCCATTGGAAAGAAAATTTTTGGTTTTGGAGAGGAGCAAGTATGATACGCAAAATCATTTCGATTGATGAGGAAAAATGCGACGGCTGCGGGCTTTGTGTGACCGCCTGCCATGAAGGCGCCATCGCCATGGCGGAAGGGAAAGCCAGGCTGCTCCGCGACGATTACTGCGACGGCCTGGGGGACTGCCTGCCGGCTTGCCCGGCCGGGGCGATTTCCTTTGTGCAGCGCGAAGCCGCCCCCTATGACGAAGCGGCCGTGCAGGCCCATCTGGCACAAAAAAAGACACCCAATCCCGCGCCCTGCCAATGCCCCGGCGCGCAGGCCCGGGAGCTGCATCCCGCGCCCGCCCGCCAGGAGCCCGGTCTGTCCCCGGCCGCAACCCACCTGCGCCAGTGGCCCGTGCAGATCCAGCTGGCCCCGGTGCAGGCCCCTTACTTTGCCGGCGCGCACCTGCTCATTGCCGCCGACTGTGCCGCGTATGCGTATGGGGATTTCCACCGGGAATTTATGAAAGGCAAGGTCACGCTGATTGGCTGCCCCAAGCTGGACGCGGTGGAGTATGCCGAAAAGCTCGCCGCCATTTTGCAGCACAACGACATCCATAGCGTCACGGTGGTGCGCATGTCCGTCCCGTGCTGCGGCGGGATTGCCCGGGCCGCCGAGCAGGCTTTGCAAAGCAGCGGGAAAGGCATCCCGTGGCAAACCGTTACCCTTTCTACCGACGGGCAGGTTTTGGGATGAACCCGGTTTTTGCATAAAAGAAAACAGCCCCTGTATTCCCCGGGAAAAGGGATACAGGGGCTGCCTGTTTCTGGCTATTTGGAACCGATGTATATTTCGCCGTCCCGCTTGTAAATATTGCATTCATAGTGTACTTTGTTCACCATTTTGGAAATCCCGTCAATATTCAGCTGCACCACCGGGTTGAGTTCCCCTACCACAATCCGGCAGTTTTTGATTTTCCTTTCTTTTTCCTGCCAGGTCTCCCATACCTTTTTCACTTTCCCTTCTTTCATCTGGGCCACAGAAAGCTTCAGCTTCATCCCCGACAAAGCGTCCCCGATTTCCGGGTTCATCTGCATCGCCGCAGACAGGCGTTCAATCCCGCCCTGTATTTGGTCAAGCTCCTGCGCGGCTTCTTCATATTCCTTTTGGATGCGTTTTTTCTCTTCCACAAATTCCGGCGTAAAGCCCACGGAAAGCACGGTCAAGTGATTGGCCATATTCCCTACCTTTTTGGCCTCAATGGTTTCCAGGGCGGAAATCTGGCCCCCGATGATGGTGCCTTTCCCCGACGTGATGAAAATCTGGCTGTCGCAGGTCACGTTGGAGTTGATCACCGATTCCATATAGATGTTCCCTCCGGCCTTGACCGTCCCGTTTTCCAGATAGATGCATTTGATGTCTTTGCCTGCAATCAGCTGGCCCTGCACGCCCCCGTTCATCCCCCGGCGGATGAAGATATTGTTCCCCGCCCGCAGGGTGGCCATTCCGACATAGCCCTGCACGGTAATGTCGCCGGTCGCCTCGACCGAAAACCCGTCGCACACGTCCCCCTGCACAACCACGCTGCCCACGACCTTGAGGTTGCCGGTGGAAAGATCGATGCTGCCCGGCACATGGATCATCTGGTCTATATGGTATTTGTCCTGGGAAAAGGAGATCTGCCCTTCGGTTTTGGCCAGCAGGGCCGTGCCGTCCGGGCTCAGCTCCGTATTTTTCCCCATGGGGATCGGCGGCCGTTTCCCGTCGGCCCCGCGCAGGGGGGTTCCCTGCACCGAAATCCCGTCGGTCCCTTGGGTGGGGGGCACAATCTCGCAGATTTTATCCCCGGCCTGGATATGCACCAGCCAGTTTAAATCCTTAAAATCGACCTGGCCGTCTACCACCTGCACATACTGGTTCCCTACGGTGCGGGGGATCACATCGATGATTTTGCCGTCTTCGCCGTCCTGGGGCGCTTTGCCTTGGGCAATCCGGATCAGGGACATGTATTTTTTCTTTTCCACAATTTCCTGCAGGGCTTCCTGGTTTATCCCATAGCTGATATGCATTTTTTGCAGTTCTTTTTCGAGGGTTTCCCTTTGGACGTCCTCCCCGCCGAAAAACGGCGGGAAAACCAGGATCCAGGCTGTCAGCAGATCGTCTGAAAGGCAGGCGGCGGCCTGGGCGGGAAGGGGAAGGGGATTGCCGTTCCCATCCTGGATCTGCATGGCGTCGAGCAGATTGGCCGCCTGTTTTTCTATGGGGGAAAAGATTTCCAGGATATCCGGCGGACAGGCCTGCGGGTTTTCGACAAACAGCGAAAGGGCCATGGGCTGCTCTATTGCCAGCCCGCCGGGGTTGTTCCACTCCTGGAAAAGCCGCACGAAGGGGGAATCCCCCGCAAGGGAAGGCATTTGCTGCAAATGGGAATGCTCTTCTTCCTCTTGTTCGGCTGGGCTTGGGGAGAGCGGCGGCAGCGGTGCGGATGCTTCTTCCTCGGCAGGAGGCGGCGGATCGTCCGGGGCGTTCGATTTATTTTTTTGGCTTTTTTGAAATAAAGAAAAAAGGAAGCTTTTGTTTTTTTCTTTCTCTTTTGGCTCTTGTTTTTTTGGTGGACACATTTCTCTATCACGCTCCTAATCCATACCTGATTAAAAAAATACCTCTTTGCCCATTGTAGCATAGACCGGACAGGGAAGTAAATAATTTTATTGAGAATGAAACCGGATTGTAAAAATTACGCGAAATCGTAAAGACACACCGCTGCCCCTCCCGCAGAAGGGAAACGGTGTGTCTTTTTAGCCGGCCGCCTTAAAAGGCGTATTCGTCGCCATAGCCGTAGTGCTCTACCACATAGTCGATGTCCTTATCCCCGCGGCCGCTCAGGCACACCAGGATGGAGCCGGTTTCCATTTCCTTGGCCTTCTTCATGGCAAACGCTACCGCGTGGGCGCTTTCAATCGCCGGGATGATCCCCTCGTAACGCGACAGCTTGAAAAAGGCGTCGATGGCTTCTTCGTCCGAAACCATATCGTACCGCACCCGCTGCAAATCGTGCAGGAACGCGTGTTCCGGCCCCACGGAAGGATAATCCAGGCCGCTGGCAACGGAATATACCGGGGATGGCTCGCCGTCCTGGTCCTGCAGCATGATGCTTTCAAACCCGTGCATCACGCCCTTTTTGCCATAGGTGATGGAGGCGGCGTGGTCGCCCGTTTTGGGGCCCCTGCCCAGGGGTTCCACCCCATAGATGTCCACCGGGTCCGCCAGGAAGGGGACGAACATCCCAAGGGAATTGCTCCCCCCGCCCACGCACGCGCACACGACGTCGGGCAGCAGGCCGGTCATCTCGACAAATTGCTCCCTGGCCTCGTAGCCCACAACGGACTGAAAATCCCGTACCATCATGGGGAAGGGGTGCGGGCCAACCGCGGACCCGATGCAGTAAATCGAATCCCGGTAGTTTCTGGCGTATGACTCGAAGGCCGAGTCCACCGCTTCCTTGAGCGTTTTCAGGCCGTGGGTGACGGGGACTACCTTTGCCCCCAGGATTTTCATGCGCGTAACGTTGGGCGCCTGTTTTGCAATGTCCACTTCCCCCATGTGGATTTCACATTCCAGCCCAAAAAAAGCCGCCGCTGTTGCCAGCGCTACCCCGTGCTGGCCCGCGCCCGTTTCGGCAATCAGGCGCTTTTTGCCCATGAACTTTGCCAGCAGGCCCTCGCCCATGCAGTGGTTGAGCTTATGGGCGCCGGTGTGGTTGAGATCCTCGCGCTTGAGGTAGATCTGGCAGTTGGAAATTTTGTTCGACAGCCGTTCACAATGATACACCGGGGTCGGGCGGCCTTGGAATTCCTTGCGGATCCGGCGCAGCTCGCTGATAAACTGCGAGGAATGGCAGATGGTCTGGTAGGCGTTGGTGATTTCTTCAAACGCGGGCTTGAGTTCTTCTGTCAGGTAGGAGCCCCCGTAGGGTCCAAACCGTCCTTCCTTGTTGGGGTATTGCCGCAGGTAAGACTGATAATTGATATCCATAAATGATTCCCTCACATTCGTGATTTTTTTCTATGGTTTTTATTATAGCGCAAATTCCCAGGCTTGAAAAGTGGCGGCGGCAGTTTTCTAAAAAAAACACAGGCCCTGCCGGGGCGGCAAGGCCTGTGGATGGGCGTGTTTAAGAGGGCAGGGGGCAATCCCCCAGATGCCGTACATATTCGTGCAGGGCCTGTGCGGAAGGCATTTCCCGGGCCCGCCAGATGACTTCTTTTTGCTCTGCTTCTGAAAACCCGTAGAAAACCCGCGCGGATTCCGGATATTTCTGCAAAGCCGCTTCCAGGTTTCCCGGAAGGTCTGGGATGGCTTTCATCCAGTTTCACCTCTCTTTTGTCCTTTGCGCAGCCGTCTTGTTTTTTTGCGGCAAAGGCCGTTATGGCAAGTAGTATGCCCCGCGTGCGGGCCTTTATCCATCCGTCATGGATGCGCTGGCCAAGGCTGCCGGCTGTTTTCCTGTGGGCGGGGAGGGGAAGGATATTCCCTGCTTTTTCTGCCCGGTTGGCAATGCATGGCGGATTGTTTTGCTGGGGCTGCCCTTTCTTGTTTACTTCATCCAATCCTTTTGCAGCAGGCCGATGACCCTGCCGCAGCAGCGGACGGAATCCTCCAGGGGGATGGGGGGATAGGCCGGGTTTAAGGAAAGCAGCTCCCTTTTGCCGAGCTTTTTGACATAGCCCTCGCCGTCGAGGATGAACAGCCCGATTTCCCCGGGGGAAACCTCGGCGTTTTTATCCACGAGCAGGATATCGCCGTCGGAATAGGTGGGCTCCATGCTGTCGCCGGAGACCGGCACGGCAAAGCTGGCTCTGCGGGTGAGGGCGTTTTCTTCCACGCGGATTTCGGAAAATGCATCCGGGCCAAGGTAGGTGCCGCGGCCGGCGGAGCAGGGCTGCTCGGAGAAGTCCAGGCGCAGGAGCTTGGCTTCGGGTTTTTCCGGCTTGAGGGTGCAGGCGATGCGCTGATACTCTATATTTAAAATGGAATCCACTGCTTCTTTGCCGTGCCCGTCCAGGGCGCGGTATTTTTTTAGGTGTTCGGTTTCCAAAGGCGTGTGTTGTGGCTGCGGGGAGGGTTTATTTTCCAGCAGGTCGTCTAATGTGTACCCTAAGGAGTTTACGATGGCTTTGATGGAACTCAACTGCGGATCTTTGGTTTGCCCGGCAAATATTTTGTTGATGGTTCCTTTGGGCACCCCGGAGAGGCCGGCTATTTCATCCAGGGTCCGGCTGTTTTGTTTTTTCATATCGTTGAGTTATGGTCAAGCTGTTTGAGTCCTACCGCAAGCTGGGCGGCAATAGCTATGTGCAGACCATCTACGAGGAATTCATGGATTGGCCAGTAAAAACAATATGAACAAGATACACACAAAAAACACCCGAGTAATGGTATCTTTTTGTGTTGCTGGTTTGCTGTGAATGGTCCTGTTTTTACGGGGTTTTACAATACCCTATAGATGGAACAGCCTTGAAAAATAAGGGGGTCCAAGGGGTAGAAAATATGGCCAATTCATGGTATAATAGCCGCAGAAAACAAGAATCGCGGGCAGGCAGGCGCGGTGGATTCTCAGCCACAGGTGCGGTCTGCCCACCGCAGGTGCGGGGATGTCCCAGAAGATGGAGGAAGGGTGTG